>NZ_JBQXES010000010.1:0-94499 GCF_052599055.1 Thermophilibacter sp. ZX-H3
ACCATGGCAGGGGAGGCACACCCGGTCCCATTCCGAACCCGGAAGTTAAGCCCCCGAGCGCCGATGGTACTGCGGAGTAGTCCGTGGGAGAGCAGGACGTCGCTGACCAACAAGGGGCATTTTGCGTCTCGCGGCGGCGCGGGGCGCTCTCTGACACTTAGCTGACGGCTTGCTTTCTGCGTTTTCATTTATTGACGACAATTATTAGATTACGGCAACTACCTTTAATGGTATTTTCAGCATGCGATGTTAACGACTATCCGTTATCGAGCTTGCTGGAGGGCCAATGATTTCTTTGCCTAAAGACCCTGGTCTGGAGACGACTCAGAATCGCGACGCAGAATCCGGTGACGCACTCGATTGTCTGGCGAGCCTGCTATTTGATGGCGGCAGGAGAACGCGGATGATCGGCATATGCGCCGAGCCTGGAATGGGGCGGCGCAACCTCATCACGCGACTGATTCGCACCGCCTCGAAAGATGGCCTAAGGATCTCTCGTCACGATCTTTCAACAAGGGACTCAGAGTCCGCCTCTGCGCTCATCGTCCGGGTGGCCCGCGAGTCCTCTCGTCGTCCCGAGCCGAGTCTGGTCGCATTTGACGAGCTTCCGCCCTCTGACGAGTCGTGCGTGCGACGTCAGGCGCGTGCGCTGAAAAGAATGTGGGAGGCAGGAGTCCACACGGTTTTCTCGCTTCCCCCTGAGGGGTCTCAGCTGCTTGACGCCCTTCCGGAGTGCTCTTGCGTCACTGCCTCTGATCTTGTGGTCAGGACCGTCACTGAAGTCGAGTCCGGAGACTTCTCATATTGGCTGAGACGATACACGAGGGGAGTTCCGTCGCTTGTCAGCGCCCTTCCCCTGAATTCGGGGCCAGTGAGACCAAACCCGCTTAAATGCACTTCCTACCTTGATGCGCTTCAGGAACTTGTGGGAAAGTCGCTCCGCCTTACCCTGAGTGACGATGAGCTTAGGATGAGGCTCGCGATGCTGCTTTTGGGTCATGGCTCAAATGCTGATCTTGAAAGCGCGGCAGGCTGCGTTCCCAAAGAGATTCTCGAGGGGCTGAGAAGCAATGCCCCCTTCTTTGAGATTGGTGTATCAACGGGGTCCTTCTCCTGCCCGCTCGACGCTGATTACAAACTTCTCGAGGTCTGCCGGCCTCATCTGAACGCGGCCTGTGCCCTCTTCCCGGACATCTGTGATGCCGCCATTGGGATCCTTGCCGCTTACGGCAGATATGGCCGTGTCGCAAGCCTGCTTGAGCTGCCGGGCGCTCACAGAAGAAAGGGCCTTCTACTCCTTCACGCATCCTCGTTTCTCGATGCTGGTGCGGTCGATGCCGTGAGGTCGGCAGCATGCGAGCTCGCCCCCTATCCCGATCTGGAGCTTGCCGAGGGGCACATCCATCTGCTGGACGCTGCCGTAAGTGCTCTGGGGGAGCGGACTATGCCGGCCGAGGCTGCCGGCGTCGCCGTAGCGGACGACGCTTCCGCAGAGCTTCTTGACCTCTCGCTCTTTGCGGAGGCGCGAAGGGCCCTTGGGGCGAGGCGCTCCGGCGCGTCCTTCTCGCTTGACGGGCTCGATGCCCTTGGAAGACGGCTTCTCGTTCATCGTGAGGTGTGCGACCTCATGGCCGAGGGGAGATTATCGGCAGCGACACGACTGCTCATCGCAAACCCGTGCGACGACAGGGGGCACAGCGTATCCGAGGCGCTGCTGACGATTGACGCCGAGATCGCGCGGGTTCTTCTCTGCGACGCGTCTGCTGCGAGCGGACACTCAGTCGAGAGCGCGATTGACGTTCTGTCAGCCCCGGAGCTTGCGGGGCTCGAGGGCTATACGAGCTGCCTCGAGGTGATCAAGGCCGTCGTCTTGTCGGATGAGGCCTCCTATCCGGAGGTCGAGCAGCTCGTTTCCCGCGCCGAGCGGGCGGGTGACCGGCTGGTGCAAGTGCTTTCGTTGGTCGGCGGCACGGTGATAGATCTGCGCAGGAGGGCCCTTGCGCGCGCGAGCGTCAGGGCCGAGCTGGCCGCGGCGGTTGCAAGCGGAGCGGGCCTGGGATATATCGCCCGCGTTGCAACCCTGCTTGGCGAGGTGGCCCGCTTTCTGCTGGGCGAGCCGCCGCGTGCGGGGCGGGACGACGGCCTGCAAGACGACCTGGGGAGGGCGAGCGCCCTTGTGCGCGCGGCCATGCTCGTTGAGGAGGACGTGGTGCTCTTCGACGAGGGGGAGGACATGGAGCCCCCGCGAGATGCCGTCTGGCTGCTCCTTGTCCTAAGCGAGGGAATGGGGGCGCTGTCTGCCCGTCTCGACGAGATGCTGCCGCTCGCCTGGAGGCACGCCCTGCTCGTCGCGCGGCCAAGGTGGAGAGCTGAGGCGCTCGGGGGTCGAGAGGTGTCGGGCGTCAACGCGAGGTCTGATGCGGGGACGTCTCGGCACGAGTACGAGGCCCCGATTGAGATACGGCTTCTGGGAGGCTTCTCCGTGACGGTGCGCGGACAGAGGGTCCCCGACGGCGAGCTCGAGCACAGAAACGCGAAGTCCATGCTCGAGTACCTTCTCTTGCGGCGCGGGGCGACGGCGAAGCGCTATCAGATCGTTGAGCAGGTGTGGCCCGAGGCCGACTATGGCATGGGCTTTAACCGTGCCTACCAGGCAACGAGCACGTTGCGAGCGGCAATCGCAAAGATTGACAGCGACCTTGACCCCTTTGTGCTGAGCCGTGCGACGAAGGCAGTGTCTCTGGACATGGGAATCATCAGATGCGACGTCGACGAGTTTCGGGCTTGCGCGCGGGAGGCGGCGGACACGGGCGACGACGCCCGTGCGGTTGCGATGGCCCGGCGCGCCGAGCGGCTCTATGTGGGGGACCTCTATGTGCCGCCCGTGGACGCGACCGGCTACGTCATGACAACGAGAGACGAGCTGAGACGGCTGTATGGGGATGCGATGGTGGCGGGCTCGGACGCCGCGCTGCGCCTGGGCAAGAAGCGCACCGCCACGCGCCTTGCGATGAATGCCCTGGCGTCCGACGACATGCGCGAGGACGCCGTCGTGTCCATGGTCCGGGCACTGAGGGCGAGCGGGAGAAACGTTGAGGCGAATCGGCAGTACCAACGCTACGCCCGCAGGCTCATGCAGTCCGCCAATCGACCCCCTTCTCGCCTGCTGAGGAGGGCTGCGGGAATTGGCGAGGAGCGAGGGAGGCGCCTCAGCGATGAGAGCAGCGTGGAGGTGACCTTCAAGGAGCGAAGTTGCGCATCATGAGGTGCGCTTTTGGTGAGAGGGTCGTGCCGTGGACGTCGGCCCGCATGCCGATGGGTAAAGTGTTGAGGGTGAGTGTGCAGGGGGGATTGTCCCCCGGAACTAGCAGGGAGTCTCATGCCTAACTTTCTCACAAAGCTGCTCTCCATCGGCTCCGACCGAGAGCTGAAGGAGTTCGAGCGCATCACGGGCCGCGTCAATGACCTGGAGTCCAGGTTCGAGGCAATGAGCGAGGAGGAGCTCCGCGGGTGTACCGCCGCCTTCCGCGAGCGCTACGATCAGGGAGAGTCGCTTGACGACTTGCTCCCCGAGGCGTTCGCGGCGGTCCGCGAGGCGTCCCGCCGCACGACCGGACTCAGGCATTTCGACGTCCAGATCATCGGCGGCATAGCCCTGCATCGCGGCACCATTGCCGAGATGAAGACGGGCGAGGGAAAGACCCTCGTCTCGACGCTCGCCGGCTACCTCAACGCCATCCCCGGCAAGGGCGTTCACATCGTGACCGTGAACGACTACCTCGCTCGCCGAGACAGCGAGTGGATGGGCCAGATCTATCGCTATCTCGGCATGAGCGTCGGCCTCCTGCAGAACGGCATGCGCCTCAACCTCAAGAAGCCCGCGTACGCCGCGGACGTGACATACGGCACGAACTCTGAGTTCGGCTTCGACTACCTGCGCGACAACATGGTCACGCGCCCGGGCATGAGGGTTCAGCGCGGGCATCACTACGCAATCGTCGATGAGGCCGACTCCATCCTCATCGACGAGGCGCGTACCCCGCTCATCATCTCGGGGGCGGGGACCAAGTCGGCGAGCACCTACAAGGACTTCGCCCGCGCGGTCCGCGGGCTCATTCCCGACGTCGACTTCACGATGGACGAGGCGAAGCACACCATCGCCACGACCGACGATGGCCTCAAGAAGGTCGAGCGCGCCCTTGGCGTGGACGACATCTACGCCGACGTCTCCGGCCAGCTTGTCAACCACCTGCAGCAGGCCCTCAAGGCGGAGTACATGTTCCATCGCGACCAGCAGTACGTGGTCGTGGACGGCGAGGTCAAGATCGTCGACGAGTTCACGGGCCGCATCATGGAGGGCAGGCGCTACTCCGAGGGCCTTCACCAGGCCATCGAGGCGAAGGAAGGCGTCATCGTCCGCGAGGAGAACCAGACGCTCGCCACCATCACCCTCCAGAACTACTTCCTCATGTACGACAAGCTCTCGGGCATGACGGGAACGGCCATGACCGAGGACGCGGAGTTCCGCGAGGTCTACCATATCCCCGTCCAGGTCATTCCGCCCAACAGGCCGGTCATCAGAAAAGACCACGACGACCTCGTCTACCGCACGGTCGAGGCCAAGTTCAAGGCGGTTGCGGACGACGTTGCTGAGCGTCATGCGAACGGCCAGCCCTGCCTCGTCGGCACGGTCTCAATCGAGAATTCCGAGAAGCTCTCCCGCATCCTCGACAAGCGCGGAATCAAGCACAACGTGCTCAACGCGAAGTACCACGAGCGCGAGGCGCAGATCGTCGCCCAGGCGGGCCGCGAGGGGGCCGTCACCATCGCGACGAACATGGCGGGCCGTGGCACGGACATCCTGCTTGGCGGCAATCCTGACGAGCTTGCCGAGGAGGCCGTGCTCGCGCTCGATTTCGACGTCGAGCAGGACGTCGTGAAGAGGGTCCTCGCCGCCGGCGACCCGCGCCGGCTGACCGTGGAGGGGCTTGCCAAGCAGGGGATCGAGGTTGAGCGCGAGGTTCTTCTCGCCATCTCCGAGGAGTACGAGAAGGCCCTCAAAGCCGCCAAGGAGCGCTGCGAGGTGGAGAAGGAGCACGTTCGCGCCGCCGGCGGACTGTGCGTCATCGGAACCGAGCGTCACGAGAGCCGCCGCATCGACAACCAGCTGCGCGGCCGTTCCGGCCGTCAGGGCGACCCCGGCGAGACGCAGTTCTACCTCTCTCTCGAGGATGACCTCATGCGCCTGTTCGGCGGGGACCGCATGGACAAGATCTCCGCGATGATGCAGCGCTACGACATGCCTGATGACATGCCCATCCAGGCGAAGATGGTCACGAAGGCCGTCGAGAGCGCCCAGCGCAAGGTCGAGGAAGTCAACTTTGCGATGCGCAAGAACGTCCTTGACTACGACAACGTCATGAACACCCAGCGTCAGGTCATCTACGAGGAGCGCAACAAGATCCTCGACGGAAAGGACCTGATGGAGCACATCGACGAGGTCACCTACGACACCGTCCAGCGCGAGGTCGCGACCTACTGCCCCGAGAGCGCCAAGCGCGAGGAGTGGGACCTGGAGGGGCTCGGCTCGTGGCTGAGTGAGCTCACCGGCAGGAAGGACGTCCCCGACGCGTCCGCGTGTGAGGGCGAGGGGGAGGTTATCGAGCTCGTCGACCAGTTCGTGGACGGATGCTTTGCCGAGAAGGCCGAGCGGCTCGGCAGCGAGGCGATGCACGCGCTCTCGGCGCAGGTCATGCTCCGCGTGATCGACACGCGCTGGATGGCGTACCTCCAGGAGATGGACTACCTCAAGACGGGCATCGGGCTTCGCGGCTTTGGCCAGCGAGACCCGCTCGTCGAGTACAAGAGCGAGGCCTACGCCGCCTTCGCGGAGCTCGTCAACACTATGTACGAGGACTTCCTGCGCACCATCCTGCGCATCGAGGTCGTCGTGCGCCAGCCCGCCGCCCCGCAGGCCGCCCCTGCGGACGAGGAGCCCGCCGAGCTGCGTGGCGCTCACTATTCCGGCCCGAGCGAGGTTGACGGCGACCAGGGCGCGCGCCGCGCCCCCGCGCCCCGCCATGCCGCCCCGGCACGCCCGGCTGCCCCTGCCGCGTCGAAGCCTCGAACATACCGCAAGTCCGATGACCCCGATCCCTACGTGGGCGTGGGCCGCAACGACCCCTGCCCGTGCGGCAGCGGGAAGAAGTTCAAGAACTGCCACGGGAGGAACCGCTAGTGGCCGACGTCGCCAAGTCGAACTTCGAGGCCCTCGCCGCGAGGCTCGAGGAGGTCGAGGGCTACCTGCGTCTCGACGAGAAGAAGAACAAGATTGCCGAACTCGAGGCGAGAAGCGCCGAGCCTGGCTTCTGGGATGACGCCGAGAGCGCCCGAGCGGTGATGGGGCAGCTCTCCTCCGCCCGAGACGACGTCTCCGGCATGGAGGCGGCCAGGGAGAAGCTCGATGACGCCATCGCCGCGTACGAGCTGGGCAACGAGACCGGGGACGGCGACCTTCTCGCCGAGTCCGCCGAGCTCGCCTCCTCCCTGGAGCAGGACCTTTCGGAGCTCGAGCTCTCGAGCTGGTTCACCGACGAGCTCGACCACGGCGACGCGATCGTGACCATCACGCCGGGGCAGGGCGGCCTCGAGGCGCAGGACTGGTGCGAGATGCTCTTCCGCATGTACCAGCGCTACTGCGACCGCCGAGGCTGGAAGGTGACCGTCAATGATGCCGTGCCCGGCGAGGCCATCGGGCTCGACCGCGCGACGTTCACCGTGAGCGGAAAGAACGCCTACGGGATGCTCCGCGCCGAGCAGGGCGTCCACCGCCTCGTTCGCATCTCGCCCACCGACGCGAAGAAGCGCCGTCAGACCACCTTCGCTGGCGTTGAGGTGCTTCCTGTCCTGCCCGATGACATCGAGGTCGAGATTGACCCCAACGACCTGCGCGTTGACGTATACCATGCGTCCGGCCATGGAGGCCAGGGCGTCAACACCACCGACTCGGCCGTGCGCATCACGCACCTCCCCACGGGCATCGTGGTCACCTGCCAGAACGAGCGCAGCCAGCTCCAGAACAAGGCGTTTGCCATGAGCGTTCTCAGGAGCCGCCTCTATGAGATGGAGCTCGCTCGCCGAGCCGAGGAGCTCGACGAGCTGCGCGGCCCCAAGCGCGACATCGGCTTTGGCAACCAGATCAGGAGCTATGTCCTCTATCCGTACCAGCTCGTCAAGGACCTGCGGACCGGAGTGGAGACGGGCAACGTCGAGTCCGTGCTCGATGACGGGGACCTCGACGACTTCGTCGTCGGCTACCACCGGTGGGTGGTGGGCGGCGAGGGTGACGCGTCGTGAGCCGCATCCCCTGGCGCGTGGCGCTGCGTGACGCGGCGCTCATCATCACGGGCTCGTTTGTGTTCGCCGTTGGCGTTGACATCTTCGAGATCCCCCACGGGCTCGCCGCGGGCGGCGTGACCGGCCTTGCGACGGTGTTTTCCGCCATCGCCGACTCGTTCGGCTTCTACCTTCCCGTCGGCCTTCAGACCATCGTCATGAACGTCCTGCTCATGACGCTCGTTGTCCGCTCGGGCGATAGGGGCTACATCGTGCGTACCGTGGCGGGGATCATTGCGTGCGGCGTCCTCACCGACGCGCTCGTCCCCTTCCTGCCGGCGAGCGTCGGCGAGAGCGACCTGCTCCTCTGCGCCCTCTGGGGCGGGGTCATCACCGGCGCCGGGCTCGGCCTCGTCTTCAGGAGCGGGGGCAACACCGGGGGCACCGACATCGTCTCCCAGATCCTGGCGAGAAAGACGGGGATGCCGATGGGCACCGCCGTCATCATCGTGGACGGCGTCATCATCGCCTTCTCCGCGACGGTGTTCTCGGTGGAGCAGGCGCTCTACGCGGCGGTGGCGATGTTCATCTGCGGCAAGGTCATCGATGCCGTCGTCGACGGCCCGCGCAGCGCCCGCGCGGCCTACATCATCTCGACCGAGCACGCCGAGATCGCCAACGAAATCCTCTACACGCTCAACCGCGGGTGTACCGAGCTTCAGGCCCGAGGGGTGTGGAGCGGGAACAGCCGGCCCGTCCTTCTCTGCGTGCTCGGTCGCTCCGAGAGCATGCGCCTCAAGCAGATCGTCGCCGAGATCGACCCGGAGGCCATCGTGATCATCTCCGAGGTGCACGAGGTCTTTGGGGAGGGCTTCAAGAGGATCGAGGGCTGACCCCGACAACGCAGCGTTGACTGCGTGTGGGGAGGTTCTGCTTTATGTCGGGGCTTCTCGTTGAATCTCGGAACCGAGCTGCCCCTTTGCTAGACTATGGGCGTATTTGTCCGTTGAGAGCACAAGAAAAGGAGCTTCTGTGGCCAGTCACTTTCGCAGCACTGAGCGACAGGGGTCGGAGGGCGCGCCGCTCGACTTCGCGAGCGTTCCGGACGGGGCTTCTCAGGCGACGGCTGCGTCGCCGGAGGACACCGGCGCCTTCCTTGCGGCGGGCGGCGTCAGCCAGGGGGAGGGCGTCGAGGCGCCCGAGTCCGATGGCCAGTCGCTCGAGGCCGTTCACGTGGTCACCGCGGCGGAGCCCGCGGACCCCACCGAGCAGCCCGGGTTCACCAGCGTGTTCGCCCCTCTCGCGAGCGACGACGCGCCGGCGGTCTCCCGCACCGGCACCCCCACCGTGTCGTTCAAAAACGTCACACTCATCTACCCGGCCCAGCCCAACAAGCCCGCACTCGACGATGTGAGCCTCGATATCTACCCGGGAGAGTTCGTCTTCGTTGTCGGCCACTCGGGGTCAGGCAAGTCATCCCTCCTGCGCCTCATCACGCGCGAGCTGCGCGCCTCCAAGGGGCAGGTGATCGTTGCCGGCCAGGACCTCACCAAGATGCGCAACCGCAAGGTCCCGTATCTTCGTCGTCAGATCGGCACCGTCTACCAGGACTTCAAGCTGCTTCCCGACAAGACGGTCTACGAGAACGTCGCCTTCGCCCTCGAGTGCATCGGCAAGCCCAAGTCCGTCATCAGGGCGCAGGTCCCCGAGGTGCTTCGCCTTGTTGGCCTCGGCGAGCGCATGAAGCACTTCCCCGACCAGCTCTCCGGCGGCGAGCAGCAGCGCGTGTCCGTTGCCCGGGCCATGGTTAACCGCCCGCCACTGCTCGTCTGCGACGAGCCGACCGGCAACCTCGACCCGGCGATCTCGCTTGGCATCATGAAGCTGCTCGACCGCATCAACCGTGCCGGCACCACCGTTGTCATGGCGACCCACGACCGCGAGATGGTCGACTCCATGCGCAAGCGCGTCATCGCCCTGGAGGCCGGCCACATCGTCCGCGACCAGGAGAGGGGAGGCTACGGCTACTATGGTGCCCTCTAACTTTGGCTACTCGCTGCGCGAGTGCGGCCACCACTTCCGGCGCAACTGGACCACGGTGCTCGGCGCTGTCGTCACCATCTTCCTGTCCCTGTTCATCATAGGCCTGTTCGTCGTCGCCACCGTGCTTGTCGACAGCATGCTCGGCGGCGTCGAGGACCAGGTCACGATTCAGGCGTTCATCTCCGACGACGCCGACCAGTCGGCCGTCGACGCGTATCGCGAGACCATCGAGGGATGGGACAACGTCGAGTCCGTCGAGTACAAGACGAAGGACCAGGCGCTCGAGGAGTTCCGCACCTCCATGTCCAACCGCAACGCCGCCGATGCGGTGACCGCCCTTGACGGCGAGAACCCGCTTCCCGCCTCCCTCGTCATCAGGATGGTGGATCCCTCGCAGGTCCAGTCTACGGCCGAGCGCATTATGAGCGACCCGGACTTCGCGTCCATCTGCGACGACCCCGAGAATCCCGCGGGCGACGTCCAGTACGGCCAGGGGACCGTCGAGCGCCTCTTCAGCGTCTCGGTGTACATCCGCATAGCCGCCGCCGCGCTCGTGGCGCTGCTCACCTTCGTGGCCTTCGTGTTCATCAACAACACGATTCGCCTCGCCATCACGGCGCGTCGCCGCGAGATCGGCATCATGCGTCTCGTCGGCGCCTCCAACGGCTTCATTCGCGGGCCGTTCATCATGGAGGGCACGATCGAGGCCATTCTCGGCGCGCTTCTCGCCATCGCGGCGCTCGCCGCGGGCGTCCACACCCTTCTGCCCGCGCTTGCCGAGAACCTCTCGTTCCTCTCGTTCGAGATTCCGCCGATGACGCTCTACCTCACGTACGCCAGCCTGCTGGGCATCGGCGTGCTGATCGGACTGTTTGGATCTGCCATCGCGATGGGACGCTATCTGAAGGTCTAGGGCAACCATTCGCGGGGTGGGGGAGCCCCCGCTCTCCGTGCCGAGGTGCGCTGTGCGAAACCTCTGCGCGGAGAGCGGGGGCTCCCCGCGTTCGGGCCGTCGGGACCCAGCCGACAGAGGGATGGCTGTTGGGCATGCTGGGGCGCGAGATCGTTTGGAGGAGGGGCATGAGCCGTAAGAGAGTGCATCGCGGGAGCAGGCGCCGGGGGCGCTCGGGCGGGCCGCGCGAGCGGCATCAGACGCTTACGGGCAGGCTCGTGGTATCAAGGCCGGGCGTGGCGCGGGTCGAGACCCAGGAGGGCGCCTTCGAGCTCGTGCGCCATGGCCAGCGCGAGGCCATGAACGGGGATGAGGTCGAGGTCGCGATCGTGAGTGCCCGCAACCGCGCCCCGCGCGCCGTCGTTCGCTCGGTGGTGGTCCGTGCGACGCAGACCTTTCTCGGGCGCTTCGACATCGCCGGGCCGCTCGGCGCGGTGGTTCCGCTCGACGCGCGGCTGGGCCACGACTTCTTCGTGGTTCCCGAGGACCCGAGCCCGAGCCGGCTGGGCGTCGCCCCCGGCGATGTGGTGGTGGCGAGAATCACCGAGTACCCCACGCGGAAGAGCGCGGCCGTGGTGACCGTCGAGCGTCGCGTGGGCCCGTCCGACGCGGTTGACCTCAACATGGAATCGGTAATCGCCTCCTTCGGCCTGCCCGGGGACTTCCCTCCGTCCGCCCTCGCCGCCGCCGAGAAGATCGAGGCGCACGTTGACGAGGAGATGGCCCGCAACCCACGCCGCCGCGACCTGCGCGGAGAGCTCTGCGTGACCGTCGACCCCGCCGACGCACGCGACTTCGACGACGCCGTGGGCGCCCGGCGCCTCCCGGGAGGAGGCTACGAGCTCGAGGTGCACATCGCCGACGTCACGCACTACGTGCGCGCGGGCGACTCGGTTGACAACGAGGCACGCGCGCGCGGCTGCTCGGCGTATCTCGCGGACCGCGTCATACCCATGCTGCCGGAGCGCCTCTCCAACGACGTGTGCTCGCTGCGGCCCGGGGAGGACCGTCTCGCCGTTTCCGTCGTCGTCCGCCTGGACGGCCGGGGCAAGGTCGTCTCCGCCAAGGCGATGGCGTCCGCCATCAGGTCGGCGGCGCGGCTGAGCTATGACGAGGTCGACGCCCTCCTCGACGGCCGCGCCGCGGCGGACGCGCTTCCCTGCGCGCCCGAGCGCGCCCCTGAGGTCGACGTGCTTCTCGGCACGCTCGACGAGATCCGCGCGCTGCGCGAGCGCGTGCGGCGGGAGCGCGGCGCCATCGACTTCCCCACGGTCGAGGCGAAGGTGGACCTGGATGACCGGGGACGCCCCACGGGGGTCCGCGTTCGACGGCGCACGCGCGCGACGGGCCTTATCGAGGAGGCCATGCTCGTGGCAAACGAGTGCGTGGCCAGGATGCTCGCCGAGAAGGACATGCCCGCCGCGTTCCGCGTGCACGAGCCGCCCGCGCCCGACGACCTCAAGGCCTGCGTACAGCCCCTGCGCGAGCTCGGCGTCCTTGACGGAGGGCTTGCGGCCGGCCTGCTCGCGGGAGAGCCGCGCGCGCTTCAGGAGGCGCTCGGGCGGGCGTCGGGGACCGAGGCGGAGGCGGCGACGAGCGCCCTCCTGCTGAGGGCCCAGCGAAAGGCCGTCTACCTTCCCCACAACGACGGGCACTACGCGCTCGGCGCCGCGGCGTACTGCCACTTCACGTCGCCGATCAGGCGCTATCCCGACGTGCTCGTGCACCGCGCGCTCAAGGCCCTCCTCGCGGGGCGGGCGAGGGGGGCTGAGATGCGCGATCAGGCCGCGGCGCTCCCGCAGCTCTGCCAGGCCTGCTCCGAGCGCGAGCGGGCGGCCGACGCGGCCGAGCGGGCGTCGCAGAAGGTAAAGACGGCCGAGCTCTTCTCTGGGCGCGTGGGCGAGGTCGCGCGCGGCTCCGTCTCGGGATGCGAGCGCTACGGCGTGTTCGTGACCCTGGACGACACGCGTGCCGAGGGGCTTCTCCCCGTCCGGGCGCTCGGCCAGGAGTGGTTTGCCTACGATGAGGCCCGCCTCACGCTTACGGGGGAGGAGACGGGGGAGGTGTGGCGCCTCGGCCGTCCCGTGACGGTGGAGGTTGCGGGCGTCAACGTGGCGCGCGGGCAGATTGACTTCGTGCTCGCCCAGGATGGGGACCGCCCGCGGGACCCTCGGCGTCCCCGCGTTGGCGGTGGGCGATAATGGGAAGACTAACTACCTAGCATGCGTGCGCGGCCACGGCCGTGAGGAGGTCATATGATCCAGACAGAGATGACGGACGAGCTCGAGCGGGCGGAGGGCCTCATGCTCCAGGGCCAGCCCGAGCGGGCGGCCGAGCTTCTCGCCCGCCTCGCCGAGGATGCCGAGGAGTACGTCGACAAGAACTGCCCCACCACCGACGAGGTCCAGTGGTTCAGCTTTCCCACGCTCTTCGAGCGCCTCGCATACCGGCGCGTCGAGAAGGACCCGCGCGAGCTGCGCGACGTGGGCGAGCCGCTCGACCGCCTCTACGGGGACCTTGCCCTCGCCAACGTGCACGCGGGGGACTACGATGCCGCGATGTCCGCCCTCAAGAGCGCCATCCGCTGGAATCCCATGGACTGCGGGTCGCGCCTGAACCTCGCCGACCTCTATCGCGTGGCGGGGGACATGCAGGAGTACCTGGCGCTCACCTATAGCGTCTTCGAGCGGGCGAGCGACGCGCGCCACCTCGCGCGCGCCTTCGTGAACTTCTCCGGCTGGTTCCAGGCGTCCGAGAAGCCTCGCACCGCGGCCGCGGCCCTGCGCGCCGCCCGCGCCCTGGACGTGCGCGACTCGTCCGTCGATGCGGCCCTCGACCAGGCCGCCGGCACCGAGCGCGACCCCGACCTCGTCTCCGACGACGAGGTCGAGGCGCTTCTCGCCGAGGAGGGACTGCCTGACGGGGCCAACGCGGACATCGCGGTCTGCCTGCTCATGTGCGCGAGCGATGCCGCCGCCGCGGGCGCGCGAGACGTGGCGGCGAACCTCACGCTGCGGGCGCGCGACCTCGTGGGAGAGGCCGCCGCGAAGGCCCTCCTCGAGCTCATCCGCGAGAGCGACGCCGTCGAGGGGGATGCCGATGGCGAAGAGTAAGGTGCTGCGCCAGGCGGCGAAGGCGGAGCGTCAGGCCAAGCCGGGCAAGAAGACCATCGCCAAGAACCGCTCCGCCCACCACGAGTACTTTATCGACGAGACCTTCGAGGCCGGCATCGAGCTTACGGGCACTGAGGTGAAGAGCCTGCGCGAGCGCGCGTGCCAGCTCACGGACGCCTTCTGTCTCATTCGCGGACGCGAGGCGTGGCTGCATGGCGTGCACGTCCATCCCTACTCCAACGGCGGCGTGTGGAACGTTGACCCGGACCGCAAGCGGCGGCTGCTCCTGCATCGCCGTCAGATCGACTACCTTGACGCGAAGCTCCGTCAGAAGGGGCTTGCGCTGGTGCCGCTTGAGATCTATTTTGACGAGCACAACCGCGTGAAGCTGGCCATCGGCCTTGCGCGCGGAAAGAAGCTCTACGACAAGCGGGCAGACATGGCGCGACGCGACTCCGACCGCGAGATAGCCCGCGCACTCAAGGAGCTCAACCGGTAGCGGGCCAGGAGGGGGCCGCCTCCCTGGCTCATCGGAGAGGAGTGGGAATGGACGCATCGGCACTGTTCAAGTTCTCGTCGGGTCTCTATGTGGTCTCGGCGGACGACGGCGAGCGGGCGGGCGCATGCCTCGTGAACACGGGGCTGCAGGTGACCGCCGAGCCGCTTCAGGTCTCGGTGACGGTGAACAAGGAAAACTTCACCTGCGGCGCCATCGAGCGCGCGGGGCACTTCGCGCTCGCCGTGCTCGACGAGTCGGCCGACATGCCCTTCGTCGGGCGCTTCGGCTTCAGGAGCTCGGTGGACTTCGACAAGTTCGAGGGCATCCAGAGCGCCGTGGCATCGACCGGGGACCCGTACCCCGCCGAGCATGCCTGCTCCTACGTCGCGTGCGAGGTTGTGCAGACCACGGACGTGGGGACGCACCTCACCTTCGTCGGTCGGGTCGTCGACGCCGGAAACCTCTCGGGCGAGCCGCCCATGACGTACGCGTACTACCACGGCACGCTGAAGGGCAAGACCCCGGCGAAGGCCTCCTCCTACGTGGAGGGCCTGAGCTAGGCATCCCATCTGGCGCAACGCGGGGCGAGAAACGCCACCGTTGTGATAGCATTTCGAAAGGGCACGTTGGACCAAGTGAGAGGAGAGCACCATGGCAGATGAGAAGAAGTACACGTTCCGCTGCACCGTCTGCGGCTGGGAGGTCACCGTTGACACTCCCGAGCTGCCTGAGGACTTTGTCTGCGAGGTCTGCGGCGTCGGCCCCGACCTGTTTGAGCTCGTCGAGGAGTAGTCCTTCTCGCCAGGAGCGGTGCGTGGGGCGGCCTCCCGTGGGAGGCCGCCCCTTTTGCGTGGGCGAGAAGGGCGACTGCGGCCCGTACGCTCTTCTCGTCGGCGATGTGCGCGGGCCGCCGTGGCTATGCATCGAGAAAAACGGGTAGAATGACCCCACGGTCGCGCGAGCGGCCCGTACGTTGACAGCCGCATGGTGGCAGTCTTCCCATTCCACCCGGGGGTGACTGGTTTCGACAGGGTGGGTCTGAGATGGGCAGCAGGCCGTGGTCTCCTCGCCACGCTAAACAGGGGTACCGTCAAATTGAATTGACGACAACAACTCTTACGAGCCTCAGCTGGCTCTCGCTGCTTAATTAGATAGCGGCGCGTCAAACCGGGGATTGCTCCCGTTCCCGGGGCGACGTCATTTCAGGGAGATGCGCGCGCGGACGTAGTCGGTATGCCGCGCGCTAAGACCGAACCGGCTGGGAGGCCAAGCGCGGGTCACCGGGTGCGCGGCCTCCGAGATCCAACCGGCGACTGAGCCTGGAGACACCTGTCAGGGATCTGCTTTGGACCGGAGTTCGATTCTCCGCACCTCCACCTGCACGCCTGTGCCGGGGTCCGAATGGGCCCCGGCTTTTTTGACTGGCTCCTTAGCTTTCCTTGGAGGTTCCCATGTTTGTGGTTGATGGCGTTGCCTATGCGGGGGAGCCGTAGGAGGACATGGGGGTTGCTTCGGCCCGGGTGGTCAATGACCTCTCAATGCTGGTGACCTTCTCTATGGGTAAGACGCGTCTCTTTGATGCGTCGCCCCTTCTGGAGATGCCCGTCTTTGCCCCCTTGGAAGAGGGCGAGACCTTTTCGTGCTTTGAGATTGTTCACGAAGTCGTGTGCTGGGCGGACGGGGAGATCGATCTATCTCCGGAGAAGATGTACGAGCTAAGCTGCGCGTACGAGAGGATTGCCTAGGCGGAAGAACGTCAGCGAGTGAGAAGTGGGTCGGCCGGAGAAGCGGAGGTCGGACAATGGTTCTTGCCCTGTATCTGGGGATCGCCTCGATAGCCTTTGCCTTGGCCGCCGCCGTGATGAGGCCGTCAGAGCGCTCCATGTTGCTTGTTGCCCTGAGCTTCTTCCTCTCGTCCCTCTGCTTCCTCTTCATCCTGTGGTCGAATACCCGAGTGGACATCTCATCAATCCTTGATACTGTGAACGGGTGGTTTTTTGGAGGGGCGGGGCTGATGGCTAGCTCCACCGCCCTTTCGGCAATCTCTCTCGTCCGATACGTGAGGGGGCTCCGCCGGGCGCGCCGCCGGTGACTAACGTGCAAAAACCGAAAAGCCCCGCTTTGCCTCCCTGCTTAAATGAAGTGCAATCGGATTCTGCATGAAAACGAGGCGAAGGGCGCCACACCTCGCTCCGCACGCTCCGGTCGTGCGACAATGTGCCGGGAAAAACGCGGACGAGGGGAGCCACCATGCCAACCGAGAAGACTAACGTGCCGGCGCTCGTGCTCGAGGGCGGCGGGTTCAGGGGCCTGTTCACGGCGGGCGTGCTCGACGTGCTCCAGGAGCGCGGGCTGTACGACTTCTCCAGCGTGTGGGGCGTCTCGGCCGGCGCCATCAACGCGTCCAACTTCCGCTCGCGCCAGATCGGCCGCACCATGCGCGACATGCTCGCCTTCCGCGACGACAAGCGCTTCATGTCCCTCTGGTCGCTCGCCACGACGGGCAACATGGCGGGCGCGGACTTCATGTACGACGAGGTCCAGAACCACATCGACCCCTGCGACGTGGAGACCTTCAACGCGAGCGACCTGCCCATGTACGCCGTGGTGTCCGACGTGACCTTTGGCACAGCGGACTACCTGCCTGTGCGCCGCTTCCCCGACGACATCGACCGCGTCCGCGCGTCGGCCTCCCTGCCCATGGTCTCGCGCATCGTGGAGATTGACGGCAAGCGCTACCTCGACGGCGGCACCACCGACTCCATACCCTTCGAGACGGCGATGGGCCTGCCCGGGGCGCGCGAGATTGAGGGGCACGTCCCGGCAGAGCGCGCCCTCGTGGTGCTCACGCAGGACCGCGGCTTCGTGCGCGGTGCCGGCAGCGAGGCCATCGCGCTGAAGTCCCACCTCTACGACGCCTACCCGTACTACCTCGAGGCGCTTGCCACGCGCGGCGAGCGCTACAACGCCCAGCGCGAGCTCCTCTGGGAGCTCGAGGCCGAGGGGCGCTGCCTCGTCATCGCCCCGGAGGAGCCGGTGACCATCGGCAGCTCGGAGCGCTCGGGCGAGCCGCTCCTCAGGCTCTACGTCGCCGGCCGCCGCCAGGCCGAGGCGCGCCTGGCGGAGATCGACGCGTTTCTCTGCGCAGAATAGGGGACACCCATGAGCAGCATCACCCTGACGGGCGTGACCTCGGTCGCGCCGGACCCGCTGCGGCCCAACGTGGCCGTCGTCGCGTTTGCCGCCGCCGAGGGCACCTCGTCTGGCGAGAATGACGGCGCGCCCGCAGCCCCGCGTGCGGTGGAGGGGCGCATCGCGTTTCTCGACGAGGACGTCGTGCGCTACACGGTTGATCCCGCCGGCGCGTTTGCGCCGTACGCGAAGCCCGTCTGCCCGGAGCACGCGGCGCGCATCCCGGCCCAGCCGGACGACTCGGAGCGCTACGCGCACCCCGCGGTGCGCGTGCGCGAGGAGGGCGGCGCCTTCGTGGTGGCCGCCGGCGGCACCGAGGTCCTTCTCGGCAGATCGGACGCGCTGCTGAGCGTGCGCCGCAACGGTCGCGTGGTGGTGCGGGAGACGGCGCCCCTGCAGATGGGCGCGGACTCAACCACGCAGGTCCTGGCGTGCGCCCCCGACGAGAAGTTCTTTGGCGGCGGCACGCAGAACGGCCGAGCCGAGCACGCGGGGACCGTCATCAACATCGTGAGCGCGCCGGTCAACGGCAACGAGTGGCAGGACGGCGACGTGGCCTCGCCGAGCCCCTTCTTCTGGTCGAGCGCGGGCTACGGCGTGCTGAGAAACACCTTCGCGCGCGGGGCCTACGACTTTGCCGCCACGGGCGCGGACGTGCGCGCCGCCCACGAGGACGGGCTCTTCGACGCGTATCTCCTCGTGGCGGGCTGTGCCGGCGAGTCCGCGGCCGGTCTCGCGGAGACGGCGCGCGCCGTGCTGCGTGCGTACTACCGCGTGACGGGCGCGCCGGTCCTTCTCCCCGAGTATGCCTTCTACCTGGGACACCTCAACGCCTACAACCGTGACGCGTGGTCTGCCGAGCCGCTTCCCGCAGAAGCGCGCGGCACCGTGGCGGGGGCTCCCGCGACCGAGGGCAAGGCCTGGGTCGTCCACGGCTCCGGGCACGCGGGCGGCGCGGGCCGCGTTCGCTACGAGTACGGGCGCGTGCGCGGCTACGTGCTGCCGGGGCGCGGCGCCGCCGAGTCCCTCAATGGTCCGGACGAGGTGCTCCGCGAGTCTGCGGGCGGGTTCTCCTGCGAGACGCCGTATGAGTTCTCGGCGCGTGCGGTGATCGACGAGCATGCTGCCCACGACATGCCGCTCGGCTGGTTTCTGCCCAACGACGGCTACGGGTCGGGCTACGGCCACAACGGCTACGAGATGACGGGCGGCGTGGGGGCGGACGGCGCCAGCTCGCCGGAGCGCCTCGCGGCGGTGGCGGCAAACGTCGACAACCTCGCCGCCTTCTCCGCCTACGCGGCGGAGCGCGGCGTGGCCACGGGCCTGTGGGCCCAGTCCAAGATCACGCCGGACGCAAGCCCGGACGTGACCTGGCACAACCTGCGCGACTTCGCCGCCGAGACCACGCGCGGCGGCGCGGCCGCCCTCAAGACCGACGAGGAGTGGGTGGGCCAGGGCTACTCCTTCGCCCTCTCCGGCACCAAGCAGGCGTACGACATCCTGAGCCTGGACGCGCGCCGGCGCCCCTTCGTCCTCACGCTCGACGGCTGGGCCGCCACGCAGCGCTTTGGCGCCGTGTGGTCGGGCGACCAGGACGGCACGGACTGGGAGTACGTCCGCATGCACATCCCCACCTACCTGGGGCAGGGGATGTCGGGCAACCCCAACGTGGCGTCTGATCTGGACGGCATCTTCGGCGGGGACCCGGTGGTGGCCACGCGCGACTTCCAGTGGAAGGCGCTCACGCCCATCATCCTGGACATGGACGGCTGGGGCGCCTACGCCAAGCTGCCCTACGCAAACGGAGACCCCCACACGGGCATCTGCCGCATGTACCTCAAGCTCAAGAGCGAGCTCATGCCCTACGCCTACACCTGCGCGGTCGCGGCGGCGGGCCTCACGGACGCAAATGGCGACGCGTGGCTGCCCATGGTGCGGCCGCTCGCGCTCGCGGGCTGCGAGTGCCTGGCGCCCGAGGCGGCAAACTACGAGTTCCTGCTCGGCGATGCCCTGCTCGTGGCGCCGGTGTGGCGCAACGCGCGCGCAGATGAGTGCGGCAACGACGTCCGCGACGGCATCTACCTGCCCGGCGGCGAGAGGGACGTCTGGTTCGACTACTTCACCGGGGAGCGCCACGCGGGCGGGCAGACGCTCGAGGGCTTTGACGCGCCGCTCTGGAAGCTGCCCCTCTTCGTGCGCGGCGGCTCGATCGTCCCGCGCTACGAGGCGCACAACAACCCCATGCCGCCCGGCGAGAAGAACCCGCGCGGGCTTGACAGGACGCGTCGCGTGATCGACTTCTGGCCGGAGGGCCCTGCCCCGGACGGCGGCGCCCGCGAGAGCCGCTACGTGCTCTACGAGGACGGCGGGTCCTCGATCGAGAACCGCGCAAGGTGGGTCGAGGGCTACGGCCTCATGGACGACGTCTCCTACGGTGGCCACGTGGAGACCACCTTCCGCATGCGCCAGGAGCCGGGGCGGCTGGTCCTTCTCGCCGAGGCGTCGACGGGTGGCTACGAGGGCTACGACGCATTCAGGGTGACGACCATGCGCGCGCGGGTGGAGGCGCGCCCCGCTGCCGTGGGGGCGCGCTGCGCCGGGCGCGAGCTTGCGGTGCGCGAGGTGGCGGACCGCGTGGCGTTTCTCGCCGAGGAGCCGGCGGAGGGCGAGGCGGTGTGGCTCTTCGAGGAGGCGCCCGCGATCGAGACCTTTGCCCCGCCCGAGGAGCGCGCGCTGGCCGCCATGGTCGCCGGCGTCCACGGCGCTCCGCGCGTGAGCGTCCGCTTTGCGCGCGCGGACGTGGGGGAGGGCGCGCAGGAGGTGACCCTGTGGGTCTGACGCCCTTCTCTGTCGGCCCGGCGGGGCAATTAACGCGCACAGTTTGCTTTCGTTTGATATATCATCAGTTGGCTTTTGGGACAAAGGCAAATTGTGCGCGTTAATTTGCGGGCGGGGCATGCGGGGCGGGCGAGAGGCGCGGCCGCATTTGAATGGCTTGTGGAAGAAAAATTCACCAGCTCAGCGGTTGCGTCTTGCGCTATACTCTTACAGCTTTTCCACAGAGCCCCGTAATCTCTGACAAAAAAGCACGACGGTTTGTCCAGAAGCCGTCATCTCAGCAGGTACGTAGGAGGAGTCAAGTGAAGAAGTCGACTCAGTTCGCCAAGGCTGGCGAAGTCGAGCGCAAGTGGGTGCTCATCGACGCCGAGGGCGCGACGCTCGGCCGTCTGGCCACCACCGCCGCCATGATTCTTCGTGGCAAGAACAAGCCGCAGTACACCCCCAACGCCGACACCGGTGACTTCGTCGTCGTGATCAACGCCGACAAGGTCGTCCTCACGGGCGTCAAGGCCGACCACAAGCAGTACTGGCGCTACTCCGGCTATCTCGGCGGCCTCAAGCTCGAGAGCTTCCGCGAGGCCATGGAGAAGCACCCCGAGCGCGTCGTCGAGCACGCCATCAAGGGCATGCTCCCCAAGACCACCCTCGGCCGCAAGCAGGGCACCAAGCTCAAGGTCTACGCCGGCCCCGAGCACCCGCACACGGCCCAGAACCCCGTCCAGATCGATTGGAGGGCCTAACCGATGGCTGAGAACACCGTAGTCTACTCCGGCACCGGCCGCCGCAAGGAGGCTGTCGCCCGCGTTCGTCTCGTCCCCGGCACCGGCAAGGTCGTCGTCAACGGCCGCGAGGCCGCCCAGTACTTCGGCCGTCAGCAGCTCGTGGACAACGCCATTGCCCCGCTGCGTCTGACCGAGACCGCCGAGCGCTTTGACGTCCTCGCCAACTGCGACGGCGGCGGCATTACTGGCCAGGCCGGCGCCCTGCGCCTTGGCATCGCCCGCGCCCTTCTCGACGCTGGCGAGTACCGCGAGGACCTCAAGAAGGCTGGCTTCCTCACCCGTGACGCCCGCGCCGTCGAGCGCAAGAAGTACGGCCTCAAGAAGGCCCGCAAGCGCCCGCAGTTCTCCAAGCGCTAAGGCGTTTCCTCGTCCTTTCGGGCCTGTCGGCACGTTGCCGGCAGGCCCGTTTTTTAGTACAAATCCCCCACATGTCCTGCGACGGCACTTGCCCCGCGCTTTGCGTGAGTGCGAGAATGAGCGAAGCAAAACGTACCCGCCCCCGTCTCTCGTTGGAGGGAACAGCATGAAGTACTTTGGCACCGACGGCTTCCGCGGCCGCGCAAACGAGGGTCTCAACGTTGAGCACGCGTTCAAGATCGGCCGCTTCGTGGGCTGGTACTACGGCGCGCGGCAGGGGAAGAAGGCCCGCGTGGTGCTCGGCAAGGACACGCGCCGCTCGAGCTACATGTTTGAGTCCGCGCTCGTCGCCGGCCTTGTTGCCTCCGGAGCCGACGCCTACATGCTGCACGTCATCCCCACCCCGGGCGTCGCCTACGAGACGGTGGACGGCCGCTTTGACTGCGGCATCATGGTCTCGGCCTCCCACAACCCCTATACCGACAACGGCATCAAGCTCGTGAACGGCGAGGGCTACAAGATGGACGAGGACGTCCTCGAGATGATCGAGTCCTACATCGACGGCAAGGTCGAAGTGCCGCTCGCCACCGGTGACGCCATCGGCTGCACCGTCGACTACATGCAGGGGCGCAACCGCTACATCGCCCACCTCATCGCAAGCGCGAACTTCTCGCTCCAGGGCGTGAAGGTCGGCCTCGACTGCGCCAACGGCGCGGCGTCCTCCGTCGCCAAGCCCGTCTTCGACGCCCTCGGCGCCGACGTTCGCGTGATCAACAACAGCCCCGATGGCTTCAACATCAACGTGGACTGTGGCTCCACCCACATTGACCGCCTGCGTCGCCACGTCGTGGAGCAGGGGCTCGACGTGGGCTTCGCCTATGACGGTGACGCCGACCGCTGCCTTGCCGTGGACGAGCGCGGCAACGTGGTCGACGGCGACCTCATCCTCTACATCTGCGGCGTCTACCTCAACAAGCACGGTCGCCTCACGGCCGGCACCGTGGTCCCCACTGTCATGAGTAACTACGGCCTGTTCAAGGCGTTCGACGAGGCGAGCCTCTCCTATGAGACCACCGCCGTGGGCGACAAGAACGTCTACGCCTGCATGCGCGAGAACGGCTACAGCCTGGGCGGCGAGCAGTCCGGGCACATCATCTTCGGCGACATCGAGTGCACGGGCGACGGCATCATGACGTCGCTGCGCGTGATGGAGGTCTATCGTGCGGAGCGCGAGAAGCTCTCGCAGCTCGTCGCGCCGGTGAAGCTCTATCCCCAGGAGCTCGTGAACGTTCGCGTGACCGACAAGGACGCCGCCATGTCCGACGAGGGCGTGCTCGCCGCCGTCAAGAAGGCCGAGGAGTTTCTCGAGGGCCAGGGCCGCGTGCTTGTGCGCGCCTCGGGCACCGAGCCGCTGGTGCGCACCCTCGCCGAGGCGCCTACCGACGAGCTCTGCAAGCGGGCCAACGCCTTCGTGCTCGATGCGCTGGAGAAGTTCCGCGCGTAGGCGCCCTGGCCTCATGTCGCCAACGGCATCGCAAGTCCCCCGCTGATCCGGCATGCGGGGGACTCGCGCCGTTTGCGCGCGCAAGATGGCGTGCGGGCCATGCGGGGGCGCGGCGTGGATGAGCGACGGCGCATCAGCGCGGCGAGAAGAGCGCGCCCGCGCGCGGTGGCGGACGGATGTTACGGCATGTCGTGGTTTCCGGCTCTGCTGCGGGCTGGGCGTGCCGTCACTGGTACAATCTGGGCACGTGACTCAAACGCACCCAATCCCCTGAGGAGGCCCTCATGTGTGGAATCGTAGGCTACACCGGTAGAGACCAGGCGGTTGGCTACCTGCTCGAGGGCCTCTCGACCCTCGAGTATCGCGGCTACGACTCTGCCGGCGTCGAGGTCGTCGGGACGGACGGCGAGCTTCATGGGGTCAAGTGCGCGGGGCGCGTGGCGACCCTCGTCGAGCGGTGCGAGACCGCGAACCTCGTGGGCACCTGCGGCATCGCCCACACGCGCTGGGCCACGCACGGAGCCCCCACCGACAAGAACTCCCATCCGCACCGTGACTGCACCGGTCGCATCGCCGTCGTGCACAACGGCATCATCGAGAACTTCCGCGAGCTCCGCGGCTACCTGCAACGCATTGGCCACACCCTCGTCTCCGAGACCGACTCCGAGGTGATCGCGCACCTCATCGAGGACGCGTGGGCGGGGCCCTGCAGGGGTGACCTCGTGACCGCGGTGCGGCACGCGTGCCGTCGGCTCAGGGGATCGTGGGCCCTCGCCGTCGTGTGCGCCGACGCGCCCGGGGAGATCGTGTGCGCCCGCAACGGCTCGCCGCTCGTGGCCGCCTCGACGGAAGGGGGCGCCTACGCCGCCTCCGACGTCACCCCGCTCGCGGGCGTCAGCTCTCACGTCATCCAGCTCGAGAACGGCCAGTTCGCCCGCCTCGAGCAGAGCGGTGCCGTGACCGTCTACGACGAGGAGGGGCTCGTCGTGGACAGCCCCGCGACGATGGACATCGACTGGGATGCCTCGGCGGCGACGCTCGGCGGCTATGCCGACTTTATGGCCAAGGAGATCGCCGAGCAGCCCGAGGCCATCGAGCGCCTGCTCTCCGGCCGCCTTGGCGAGAAGGGCATCGTGCTCGACGAGCTCTCCATGAGCGAGCGCGACCTCGCGGCGATCGACCGCGTCTACCTCATTGCCTGCGGCACGTCTTACCACGTGAGCCTCATCGCGCGGACCCTCATCCAGACCTGGGCCAAGGTTCCCGTCGTGTGCGACTACGCCTCCGAGTTCAACTACGAGCAGGACGTGCTGGTGACGCCGCACACCCTCTGCGTGATCATCACGCAGTCGGGCGAGACGGCGGACACCCTCACCGCCGCGCGCCGCATGAAGGGGATGGGCTGCAAGGTCTTCGCGGTGACAAACGTGCTCGGCTCAACGGCCGCGCGCGAGGCCGACGGCGTTCTCTACGTGCAGGCGGGCCCGGAGGTCTGCGTGGCGTCCACGAAGGCCTATACCGCGCAGATGGTGGCGAGCGCGCTTCTCGCCCTGCGGCTGGCCCAGGCCAAGCGGCAGATGGACCTGCCTGAGGTCGGGCGCCACTATCGCGACATCTGCGCCATCCCCGACCTCATCCGCGAGGTCCTCTCGCGCTCCTGGCAGGATAAGCGTGCCGCCGCGGTCTTCCGCCGCGCGCACTCGGCGCTCTTCCTCGGCCGCGGCGTCAACGCGACGACCGCCTATGAGGGGTCGCTCAAGCTCAAGGAGATCAGCTACCTGCACGCCGAGGCATATCCGGCGGGGGAGATGAAGCACGGCCCCATCGCCCTGCTCGAGCCGGGCTTCCCGGTGGTTGCCATCGTCCCGGCCGACCGCGTCCACGACAAGACCGTATCCAACATCCAGGAGGTCATTGCGCGCGGCGCCACGTGCGTGGCCGTCGCCACGGACGGCGACGAGGCCGTGGCCTCGCTCGTCGAGCACGTCCTGTGGATTCCGCCGGTGCCCGACGAGCTGCTCGTGCCCATCGTCGCGGTGGTGCACCTGCAGATTCTCGCCCGCTACGTGGCAAGGACGCGCGGCTGTGACGTCGACAAGCCTCGCAACCTCGCGAAGTCCGTGACCGTCGAGTAGGTGGTGCGAGTGGCGACGGCAGGCATAGGGGTCGACATGCTCGAGATCTCGCGCATGGAGCGCGTGCTCGCGCGCCGCCCCAGCTTCGCGCGCCGCGTCTTCACGGACGAGGAGCGCGCGTACTGCGAGAAGAGCGCGCGGCCCGCCGAGCACTATGCCGCGCGCTTCGCCGCGCGCGAGGCCGTGCTCAAGGCCTTGGGCACGGGCTTTTCCGGGGGGATCGGCCTGCGCGACGTCTCGGTGACGCGCGATGAGGCGGGTCGGCCCCGCGTCCTTCTCGCCGGCCGGGCGGCCGAGGTCGCCCGCGAGAAGGGCGTGCGGGAGATCGCGCTCTCGATTTCGCACACGCGTGACGTCGCGGTGGCGAACGCGCTTGCGGTGACCGACGAGGTTCGTCCCGCCCCGCCCGAGCGCGACGATTCCGCGCGTCAGCTGGCCGCCTCCTTTAAGGAGGCCCGGGCGGTGCTCGACGAGCTTGAGCGCATCCAGGAGGGCCTGCTCGACGACATGGCGAGGACCGACGAGCCGCACGGCTCCGTTCCTGGCGACCAGGTCGACCTAGGCGGACAACCTTCTCTCGAGGAGTGATTCACATGCAGCCTGTGCTTAACATCGAGGACGTGAAGCGCGTCGAGGTCGCCCTCACGCGGGAGGGCGTGAGCGTCTCGGAGCTCATGCACCGCGCCGGCTTTGCCGCGGCGCAGGAGGTCATTGAGCTGGGGGACGTCGACAACGTCGTGGTGCTCGTGGGACTGGGCAACAACGGCGGAGACGGCTGGGTCGCCGCCGAGGCGCTGCACTCGCGCGGCATCAACGTCAAGGTGGTCACCCCGATCGAGCCGAATGAGCTTGCCGGCGACCTTGCGAGGCAGGTTGCCCAGAGCGCTGTGAAGTCCGGCATCGAGCCGGTGGTCGGCCCCTCTCGCGACGAGCTCGAGGGCCTGCTGGAGACCGCCGACGTCGCGCTTGACTGCATGCTTGGGACGGGCTTCCACGGGGAGGTTCGTCCCCCCTTCGACATCTGGATCGACTGCGTGAACGCTTGCCCGGCGCGCGTGGTCTCGGTCGACGTGCCGAGCGGCCTCTCCGGCCAGACGGGCCACGCCGCGCGCTCCTGCGTGATCGCGGACATGACGGTCACGATGCTCGCCCTCAAGCCCGGCCTTCTCTCCGACGACGGGCGCGACGTGTGCGGCGCGATCGTCGTGGCGCCGCTCGCCGAGCAGACCGAGCGCCTGGTTATCGAGGCCGATCCGGTCGCATGGCGTACCGACCTTGCCGACTACCTCGGTGTCCTCGCGCCGCAGACGCTCTCCGTCGACAAGTTCTCGCGCGGCTCCGTGCTCGTCGTGGGCGGCTCGCGTCGCTTCCCGGGCGCGGCGGTCATGGCCGCACGCGCCGCGGCCCGCATGGGCGCGGGGTACGTGACGCTCGCCGTCCCCGCCTCCGCCGCGCTCGCCGCTCAGGCCCATCTGCTCGAGATCCCCGTCGTTCCGCTGCCGGAGGATGCCGAGGGGACGATCTCCGCGGACGCCAAGGACGTCGTGCGCAAGCTGGCGGAGGGGGCCTCGGCCGTGCTCGTGGGCCCGGGCATGCGCGTCTCGGGAGGGACGTCGTCGATCGTCTCCGCCCTTCTCGGCATCGACGTGCCCCTCGTCATCGACGCCGACGGCCTCAACTGCCTCTCCCGCCTCACCAACGGGGCGCTTCCGGACTTTCCCGAGATCACGAGGCGCCGTGCGCCGCTCGTGCTCACCCCGCACCGCGCCGAGCTCGGCCGGCTCGTCGGGCAGGCCTCCAATCCGCCGGACTCCCTCGTGGGGCAGCTCGACGCCGCGCGCAAGATCATCTGGGCGGACGGCGGCTCCGAGCTCGTGGTGGTGGCGAAGGGTTGCGCGACGGGGTGCGTGAGCGTCGAGCAGGCCGTTCTGCCCAAGCCCGGTCCGGCGGCGCTCGCCACGGCGGGCTCGGGGGACGTGCTTGCCGGCATGATGGCCTCCGCCCTTGCACAGCGCGCCGGCGAGGACGTCGACCTTGCCCTTCTCGCCGCGTACGTATGCGAGATTCACGGCTACGCCGGGTCTCTCGCGGCTGAGCGCGTCGGCTCGCACGCGGTGATGGCGTGCGACCTCATCGACGTGGTGGGCCTTGCCTCCGACGCCGTGGAGGAGCACGCCTCCTATCCTGACGGACTGGCCGAGTAGGCCGCGGCGCGAGGGGAGATGGCCATGGGCAGGGATTCCGTGAAGAGCCCGGACACCAGGTGGTCCTGGGTCGAGGTGAACCTCGCGGCGCTGCGTCGCAACGTCACGGCGTTCAGGCGCCTTCTGGGGCGCGGCACGCAGATGATGTGCGTCGTCAAGGCGGACGCCTACGGGCACGGGGCCGTGCCGTGCGCGCGGACCATGCACGCCGCGGGCGCCAACCAGTTTGCCGTCGCCACGGTGCGAGAGGGCATCGCGCTGCGCGAGGCCGGCATCGAGTGGCCCATCCTCATCCTCTCCGAGCCTCCCGTCGACTGCGTCCGGACGCTCGTGGAGTACGACCTCATGCCGGCCGTCTACACGGCCGACTTCGCGCTCGCCCTCGGCGAGGCGGCCGCCGCCGAGAACCGCGTGGCGCGCTACCACCTCGCCATCGACACGGGCATGACGCGCATCGGCGTGCGCCGCGCGGACGTGGTGGAGCTTCGCCGCACGATCGACTTCCACCGCGGGCTGGAGTGCGCGGGCACCTTCACCCACTTCGCCACCGCCGACGTGCTCGACGACTGGGACTTCGCCCTGCAGCTCAACCGCTTCCGCGAGGCGGTCGAGGCCCTGCGTGGCGCGGGGCTCGACACCGGGCTCGTCCACTGTGACAACACCCCGGGGACGATCCTCCACCCGGAGTGCCGCTTCGACATGTGCCGCGTGGGCGTGGGCCTCTACGGCCTGCATCCCGCCGATACCACGCTCGGGCAGATCGACCTCGAGCCGGTCATGAGCGTGCGCGGCCGCATCGTCCGGGTCCTCTATCCCAACGTGGGCGACGGCGTGGGCTACGGCCTCACGTATCGCGTCCCCAAGCAGAACATCCAGATCGCGACCGTCCCCATCGGCTATGCCGACGGCCTCGCGCGCGAGCTCTCCAACAACATGGACGTCCTCGTGGGCGGGTGCCGCTGCCGTCAGGTCGGAAACATCTGCATGGACCAGTTCATGTTCGCGGTGGACGTCAACGGCGCGCGCTCGTATCGCCCGACGCGACCGGTCGAGTACGGCGACGTGGTCACCATCATCGGCGCGGACGGCGACGAGCGCATCACCGCCGACGAGATGGCCGGCCTGCGCAACACCATCAACTACGAGGTGGTCTGCGACTTTGGCATGCGCCTGGAGAAGGTCTATGCCTAGGCGTCCCGCAGCCGAGAGAAGGGGGCTCGACCTCATGGCCGTCATGCACATTCCCGGGCACGAGCATCAGAAGCCGCGCGAGGTCACGCTCCAGGAGATCCGCGACCTCATGGGCAACTGCCAGCTCTGCCCGCTCGGCGCCACGCGCACGAACCTCGTCTTCGGCGTGGGCAACCCGCACGCCCGCGTGATGTTCATCGGCGAGGGCCCCGGCCGCAACGAGGACCTGCAGGGCGAGCCCTTCGTGGGCGCTGCCGGCCACAAGCTGGACGCCCTTCTCAGCTGCGCGGGTCTCACGCGCGACGAGATCTACATCGCCAACGTGGTGAAGTGCCGCCCGCCCGGAAACCGCAATCCCAGGCCCGAGGAGATCGAGGCCTGCGCGCCCTTTCTGCGCGAGCAGATCCGCTCGATCTGGCCGGACGTTATCGTGTGCCTGGGCAACTTCGCCTCCCAGTTCGTGCTGAGAACCAACGCGGGCGTGACCACGCTGCGCGGAAGGCTTCACCAGACGGGGCACTTCGTGGTGTGCCCCACGTTCCATCCGGCGGCGTGCATCTACCATGTCGAGTGGCAGCCGCTGCTCGAGGCGGATCTCACGATGGTGGGGGAGTGGCTCGCCGCTCACCCCGCGGGGGAGGCACGATGAGCGAGAAGAGCTTCCGCACGTGCTCGCGCGACGAGACGATCGCGCTTGGCGAGCGGCTCGGTCGCGCCCTCGCCGCCGGCGACGTGCTCGTGCTGACGGGCGACCTGGGGGCGGGGAAGACCCAGCTCACCAAGGGCATCGCCGCCGGCATGGGCGTGACGGACGACGTCACGAGCCCCACGTTCACCATCGAGATGGTCTACCAGGGCGCGGAGATGCCGCTCTACCACTTCGACCTCTATCGTCTGGACGATCCGGACCAGCTGGAGGACACGGGCATCTTCGACGTGCTCGGCGCCGACGGCGTGTGCTCGATCGAGTGGGGCGAGCAGTTTGCGGACGAGATCGGCGACGCGCGCGTGGACGTCTTCGTGACCCGTCTCGACGACGAGGCGGCTCCCGGCGAGGAGCCGCCGCGCGAGGTGCGGCTCGTTGCGCACGATGGGCGAGGAGAGGCACTTCTCGCCACGCTGTAGCGCGTCAGCTCCGTCATGCCAATGGCGTCAGGTTTGTTTGGCGCGCGTGAAACCGCGCGCCAAACAAACCTGACGCCATTGGCACAAGATAGTAAAAATTCCCAATTGATACTGAGTATCAATATGCTATCCTGAGACCGACACGAGGGAGGTGGACATGCCGACGAGAAACACCGTGCAGCGTGCAATCATCGCGGACGAGCTCGTTCGCCTGGCGGACCACCCTACCGCCGACGAGGTCTATGAGTCCGTTCACGAGGAGCATCCCACGATCAGCCGGGCGACGGTCTACCGTACGCTCAACAGGCTCTCCGACGAGGGGAAGATCGGGCGGGTGCGCATCAACAACGGGGCGGACCGCTTTGACCATCGCTCGTTCCCGCACTACCACGTGCGCTGCGTGCGCTGCGGCAGGGTGGACGACGTCATGATCGACCCCATCGGGGAGGACGTGAACGAGGCGGCGGCCAAGGTGTCCGGCTATCGGATCTGCGGGCACAGCCTGCAGTTTGACGGCATCTGCCCCGCGTGCCAGCAAGAGGCGGTACCTACGGACCGAGAGTCTCTCGGGACGTGTGCATAGGAGAGGACGGCGAGGCCGAGGGGGCCTCGCCACCTACGAGACAACGAGGAGGTTTCACGATGGACAAGTGGGTCTGCAAGGTCTGCGGTTACATCTACGAGGGCGCCGAGCCGCCGGCGGAGTGCCCGGTCTGCCACGCTCCGGCCAGCCAGTTCGAGAAGGTCGAGGGTGAGCTCAAGCTCGCCGCCGAGCACGAGTACGGCATCTACGGCAAGACCGTGAAGGACAACCCCGACATCTCCGACGAGGACAAGGCCTACATCCTCGAGCAGCTCAAGGCCAACTTCACCGGCGAGTGCTCCGAGGTCGGCATGTACCTCTGCATGGCCCGCATCGCCCACCGCGAGGGCTACCCCGAGATCGGCCTCTACTGGGAGAAGGCCGCCTACGAGGAGGCCGAGCACGCCTCCAAGTTCGCCGAGCTGCTCGGCGAGGAGCTCGAGCCCAACATGAAGGCCTCCACCAAGGCCAACCTCGCCTGGCGCGTCGACTGCGAGTTCGGCGCCACGCAGGGCAAGACGGAGCTCGCCACCTGCGCCAAGAAGAACAACCTCGACGCCATCCACGACACCGTCCACGAGATGGCGCGCGACGAGGCCCGTCACGGCAAGGCTCTCAAGGGCCTGCTCGAGCGCTACTTCGGCTAATGGCTGGCAGGCCGAGGAAGAAGGCCGCCGGATCGAAGAAGGTCAAGCCCTCGGGGCCCGCGCCGTGCGCGGTGCTCTGGGGGCTTGACCCCTCTGTCGAGAAGGGCGCGGCGGTCCGGGCGGTGCTGAAGGAGATGGGCGTGGTCGCGCGCACGGCACTTCCGGAGCGCCTGGGCGACCCGGCGGGCGCGTTCGCGCGGATGCCGGGGTTCCGTCCGGCGCCGCCGCCCTATGCGGGCCCGACCCCGGCGGCGGAGGAGTTCGTGCTCCTGTGCGGCCTCACCGACGCGCAGGTGGACGAGTTTCTCGCCCGATCGCGCGAGACCGGGTGCGTCGTGGGCCCCAAGGCCCTGCTCACCAAGACCAACCGCGCGTGGCCGCTCGTGCGCCTGATCGACGCCGTCTGCGCCGAGCACGCCGCCAACGCCTCCTGACGCGGCCCGATTGCCTTTGCCAGGTTTTGCGCCCCTCGCGTTTGCATGAGCAAACTCCGCGAGTTCTTCTCCCCCAACTGGGAAAACAATGGAATCGGGCGGTTTTGTCCGGAGGTTTGCACGAGCAAACTCCGGGCCGCGCGCGCCGTTCGGAATGGCCGCGCTGGATGAGCAGGGTCGCCAGGCGAGAAGGACCTCGGGGGCGCGAGCCCTGCCGAAGAGGCCTGCCCCCGTGCGCGCCCGCAGGCATGCCCATCGCCTCGGCCGGGGCGTCCGTTGTGGCGTAAAACGAGCCGGTTGTGCAGCTCCTGGTTGAGCGGGCGCTCCCTCGGTACACTTAAGCTGCCGTCAAGCTGTCTGTAAGGCGGGCGCATCGGGAGGACCATGGGAGAGCTGCTGCAGAACTTCATGACCACGCTCACGGCGAGCGTCGAGTCGCTCTACAACCTCGCTTGGGCGCTCTCCCTGGTGCTGCTCCTCACCAAGTTCCATGGCGCGGGCAGGCGGCTGCTCTGGCTCCTGCCGCTGCGCCTCGCGATCGCGCTCCCGGTGGTGTGGCTGCTCGGCACCGTGAGCGACCTCATCTTCCCCAACTCGATCACGTGGACCGTCGCGCCGGCCGTGGTCTGCGGCGCCATCTTCTGGGACCGCAAGACGCCAGCGCAGCTCGTGCGCATAGGGCTCGTCATCTGCGCGTGGCTCTACTCGCTCTCCGTTGCCGACATGCTCAACGCGGAGCTTCAGGGCGGGATAGAGCTCGCCTCCGTCACCTCGCTCGCGTACATGCTCCTGCTGCGCACGATCCTCGTCGTGCTGGAGCGCCACAACTCGCTCGACGAGGACAACGTCTCGCTCTCCTTTGTGATCCCCGTGCTCATCGTCTGCGCCTCGGGCCTCGCCGAGCGCGCCATCCTCTACCTCCGCTCGGACTTCGGCCTCGTCTACTACTCGGCAAGCACGCTCGAGAGCTTCCTCACCTGCCTCAACGGCCAGCTCGCGGAGCTCGTGGTGTACTGGGCCGTCCTGCGCCTCGCGCGCGAGCTGCGGGAGAAGGAGCGCATCCAGGCGGAGCGTCACCTCATGGAGGGGCGCTACCAGGCGCTCCTTGCCTACCGCGAGAGCGGGGAGAGCCTGAGGCGCCTCCGCCACGAGGTGAAGAACCAGTACGCCTACATCCGCATGCTGCTCGAGCAGAAGGACTACGCCCGCGCGGAGGAGTTCTTCGGAGAGATGTCGCTGCGCGCCAACCCCACGTTCTCCATGGTGGCCAGCGGAAACGACCTCGTGGACGACATCGTGAACATAGAGATCGCCAAGGCCCGGGCGGCCGGCGTGGAGATCAGCGCGCGCATCGCGGTGCCGCCCGAGCTGCCCTACGAGGAGATCGACCTCTGCAGCCTGCTCATGAACCTGCTCGACAACGCGATCGAAGCCTGTGCGGAGGGCGGCGAGAAGAACGTGCGCCTGGGGATCGTCGCCGACCAGGGGGCGCTCGCGGTGACGGTGGTGAACCCCTCCTCGCGCGAGCCCAGGCGCAGCGAGGCCGGGACGCTGGTGACCACGAAGAAGGACCCGGAGGGGCACGGGTACGGGACCTCGATCGTGAGGGCGGTCGCCGAGAAGTACGACGGCGCCGCCGACTTCTCGTACTACGACGGGGAGTTTGTGGCTAGGGTAATGCTCGCGCTGCCCGCATAGGCAGCGCGTGGGGCGGGATGCCCCGGGGACGGGAGGGACATGCTTCAGTATCACGTTGCCGTCTGCGACGACGAGCGCTTCGCCGCGGACGCCATAGCCACGGCCGCCGAGCGAGAGCTCTCCCTCCGCGGGGCGCAGGCGGACGTCGAGGTCTACACCGTGCTCGAGGATCTGGCCAAGCGAATGGACTCGGTGGGCTTTGACCTCGTCCTTCTTGACATCGAGATGCCGGGCATCGACGGCATCCAGTTTGGGCGCGCCCTGCGCGAGATCGGCTTTGGGACGGACATCATCTACGTGTCCAACAGCGAGGACCGGGTCTTCGAGTCCCTCTCCCTGCGGCCGATTGGCTTTGTGCGAAAGAGCCGCTTCAACCAGGACATGGCGGAGGCCATAGAGACCTTCGTCCGCGAGCGCCGCAAGACGAGCACCAACCGCACAATCACCCTCAAGATGGCGCACGCCATGGGGACGTTCTCCGTCGACGACATCGCCTATGTCGAGGCGCACCGGCGCGAGAAGATCGTGCACCTTGCCAACGGGCGCACCGAGGAGGTCCTGACGACCCTCGACGAGATGGGGGAGAAGCTCGCGCCGTTCGGGTTCTATCGCGTCCACAAGGGCTATCTCGTCAACTTTGCGCACGTGCGGCAGCTCACGTCGCAGGGCTTCGTGGTGGGGTGCGACCTCGTGCCCATCGGCCGCTCCAAGGTGGCCGACGCCCGCCGCGCCTACATGGACTACCTGAACAACAAGAACTCGATCATGCTCTGATGCCTAAAAGGGGACAGGCCCCTTTTAGGCATTGCCGGCAATTCTCGAGAAATACTCATATATGAGTGATTATTATGGCATAGACCACCAAAATGCTAATATATGAGCTATGAATACACTGCTTGATCAACAGCTTCCGGGAGATGTCATGCGCGATATTGCTGAGCGCATGGTCTGTCGCCGCAGGGAGAAAGGGCTTACCCAGGCCCAGCTTGCCGAGAAGTCTGGCGTCAGCCTTGGATCTCTCAGGCGTTTCGAGAGGAGTCATCAGATCTCCCTGGCCTCGCTCGTCAAGATTTCGTTTGCTCTTGGCTGCGAGGATGACTTCGCCGCTCTGTTTGCCAGGAAGGGCTATGCATCCATAGAGGAAGTTGTGAGGGAAGGCAGAGGGGGCGTGCCGAGGCGTTAGGAGGACTGCGTGGAGAAGCTGAGCCATATCGACAGAGTGCGGGTTCTCATGGGCGGACAACAAGTTGGGACGCTCGCTATGACCGCAACGCGCGTGCTTGCGTTTCAGTATTGTCCGGAATGGCTACGTGATGGCTTCAGCATCAGCCCCCTCAGCCTGCCCCTCAGCGGAGAGGTGTTTGTCGCCGATCCGGATCCGCTGGACGGAGTCTTTGGCGTGTTTGACGACAGTCTTCCCGATGGTTGGGGACGGCTGCTAGTGGATAGGACACTCAAGGCGCACCATATTGACCCCCGTTCAATCGGCCCTCTCGCCCGACTTTCAATTGTGGGGTCGAGTGGCATGGGGGCGCTTGAATATGAGCCGGAGACCCGCCTTGCCCCGTCTTCTGCCGCGGCTAACCTCGACAGCATCGCCGAGGAGTGCGCCAGACTGCTGGAGAGCGAATATACCGGTGATCTTGATGCGCTTTTTACGCTGGGAGGCTCGTCAGGAGGCGCGCGTCCGAAGATTCTTACGAGCGTCGACGGCGATGAATGGATTATCAAGTTTGCGTCTTCGATGGACACACAGTCCATCGGTGCGGACGAGTATCGGATTGCGCAGCTGGCGGGTAGGTGCGGGATTGACATCCCTGAGACAAGGCTCTTCCCGTCAAAGCGCTGCGAGGGGTACTTTGGGATTAGGAGGTTTGATCGTGTCCGTGATGGTGCGAGGATGCGAAGGGTTCACATGGTATCCGCCGGCGCCCTGCTTGAGACCTCGCACAGAATCCCCAATCTCGACTATGAGACGCTCATGCGCCTGACGTGGCGGATGACGGACAGCGAGAAGGACGTGGAGCGTCTCTACAGGCTCATGTGCTTCAACGTTTTTATTGGCAACCGTGACGACCACTCCAAGAACTTCTCCTATGTCTACGATGAGGAGGAGGGGGCATGGCATCTCTCGCCCGCCTATGACCTGACCCAGAACTCGGGGGCGTATGGGGAGCATGCCACGACAGTGAACGGAAAGGGCAGGGACATCTCCCTTGATGACCTCGTCTCCGTTGGGGTGGAGGCGGGAATTGTCCGATCAGCCGCCGCCTCGACGGCTCGGGACATAAGGGCGCTCATCTCGTCAGAGGGTATGCTTGCCACTTCGTAACGATCGTGAATTGGAGACAGCCCCCATTTGCAGGCGCCGTTCGCCGGCGATTCCGCACCGCTCGTGAGCAGCGCTTCATTGCAGTTAGTGACGCAAATCGCGCCATTGGTGACGTGAGGGGACTTTGGTGCGGCGCGATTCGCAGTCTGGCGTACGCCCCGCTTGGCCGCTTTTCAGCTTCCTATCGTAGAGCTCGGAGGCTTCGGGCCTCTCCCTCCCTTCCTTGGCCGGTCCCCCGGCCGGCCCCTGGGAGAGGGGATGGGGTCACGTCCCGCCGCAGGGCGGGTGAAGGGCGCCCGAAAGGGCCATAGGAAGGGAAGCAAGATGAGAAGAACGAGGAAGGGAATCTCGCGCAGGAGCTTTGTCCTGGGCACCGCGGCGGCCGCCGTCATGGCGGGGCTGGCGGGCTGCCAGACGTCTGGCGGTGGGCAGACCAAGGAGGCGAGCGAGTCCGTCTCTCCGGCGCCCGTCACGGACAACATCTATTACGAGAGCGACTACGACTTCACCGTCGAGGGTGAGCAGAAGTTTGTCGAAGATGGTCTTGCCCTAGGCACGCGCATCGTTAACGAGGGCGTGGTCCTGCTCAGGAATGAGGGCTCCGCGCTTCCGCTTTCCCCTGCCGACGGTAAGATCGTTGCCTTTGGCAACGCCGGCCCGTCCATGATGACGGGCTTTGACGCCGCGGCCAAGGATGCTGGCTTCGACTTCGACGACGCTGCGTGGGAGTTCTATACCAACGGCTCCACCTTCTCCAACAGCTGGCAGGTCAACGAAAACCCCTGGTCCGACGTCGAGGCGGCAGGCTTCCTTGCCGATGCCTCCGGCGTGGCGATCGTCTTTCTCGGCCGCCGCGACCATGAGGGCTGCGATGCCCAGTGGTATGCCGATCACGATTATCTCGCCCTCTCCGCCGAGGAGAAGGACATGCTTACCAATGTGGCGAGCATGCGCCGCGGCGGCACATTCTCCAAGATGATCGTTGCGATCACGACCTCCAACACCATCAGCTGGGAGGACGGTCCGTGGTCCGATGCCATCGACTCGCTCCTGTGGTTCGGCAACATCACCGCTACGGGCTACAGCTCGCCGCTGCCCTACGGCTGCGCCGCCCTCGTTCAGGTGCTTGACGGTACCGCCAACCCCTCCGGCCGCCTTGCCGACACCATCTACAAGGACAACCAGGCCAACCCCGTCATGGCAAACTTCGGCCGTATTGACGCCGACCTCTCTCAGGTCTCTCCCGAGAAGCTCGACGAGGTCCAGGCGGAGTCCGATAAGTGGCAGCCCGGGCAGTTCTACGGCAACCACTGGCGTCACAACTACGTCTATGCCGAGGGCATCTACGTGGGCTATCGCTATCCCGAGACCCGCTACGAGGATAAGGTCCTTGGCCAGGGCAATGCCGGCGACTTTGATTACAGCTCCTACGTAGCCTATCCGTTTGGCTCTGGCCTCTCCTACACTGACTTCTCTTACTCCGATTTTGCCGTCGAGGAGGCTGACGACTCCTTTGCCGTTACCGTGACCGTGACCAACAATGGCCAGGTTGCGGGCAAGCATGCTGCACTCGTCTTCGTGCAGGTCCCCTACACCGACTACGATGTCGAGAATGGCGTGGAGAAGGCCTCCATCGAGCTCAAGGGCTACGAGAAGACCCAGATGCTCGACCCCGGCGCGTCTGAGACGCTGACCATCTCCGTCTCCAAGCACGAGCTGACCTCCTACGACGCCAACAAGGCCAAGACCTATATCCTCGAGGACGGTGAGTACTACTTCACCGTCGCGGGCTCCTCGCATGAGGCCATCAACAACGTGCTGGCCGCCAAGGGCAAGACGACGGCGGACGGCATGACCGAAGACGGTGATGACTCCCTCGTCTGGGTTTGGAGCAATGGCGCCTTCGATGATGTCACCTATTCCGTCTCCGCTGCTACCGGCGTCTCCATCACCAACCTCTTTGACGACGTCGATCCCAACAAGAACCCGCTCATGAGCGAGAAGAACCACATTACGTGGCTCTCTCGTTCCGACTGGGAGGGGACCTTCCCGACCACGCCCATTCAGCTGGTCTACACCGACGAGCTGGTTGAGCTTGCCAAGCCCATCACCTATCAGGCGGGCTCGGGCGATGCAAGCTCTGTCCCGACGCACGAGTTTGGCAAGGACTCCGACCTCGTGCTCGTTGACATGCGCGAGAAGGACTATGACGACCCCGACTGGGAGACGCTCGTGTCCAAGCTCTCCTACGAGGAAATGGTCTCGTTCATCATCAACCCGGAGCAGGCGTTCGCCAAGATTGGCAAGCCCGCCACCGTCGCTGGCAACGGTTCCCAGGGCTGGGGCACGCAGTTGACCGTCTCCGGCCTCTCCGCCACCCAGTGGCCGTCCAAGGAGACTGTCGCCTGCACTTTTAGCACCGAGATTAACGAGGAGGTCGGTCGTCTTACTGGCGAGGGCCTGCTGCACTCCGCCACCGCTGAGAGCAAGAACGTCTCCCTTTATGGCTGGAGCTGCAACACCCACCGTGCGCCGTACTCTGGCCGCAACTTTGAGTACTTCTCCGAGGACCCGTATCTGGGCGGTCGCTCCTGCGCCGAGGAGACTCGCGGCATTATCGAAAAGGGCGGTCTTGTCTACACCAAGCACTGCGCCGGCAACGACCAGGAGGAGTATCGTCACGGCGTACCGTCCTGGGGTAACGAGCAGGCCTGGCGCGAGGTCTACTTCCGCCAGTTCGAGAAGGCGGTTCTCGAGGGCGGTGCCAACGGCGTGATGAGCGGCTTCAACCGCCTGGGCATCAACTGGACCGGCGAGAACAAGGCGTTTCTGCTCGGATGGCTCGAGGGAGAGCTTGGCTACAGGGGAACCACGATCACCGACCAGTTTGAGTCGTCCTGCATGGACGGCCCCGATGGCCTGCTCAATGGCAGCCATGTCTGGCTCGGCGCAGAGCGCATCCCCAAAAACGACGTCTGCAACGCGGTTCTTCTCCAGGATGACTACAAGAATGACCCGCTGATTCAGAATGCCGCCTTCGAGGCCGTGCACCGTGCGCTCTACAATTATGCGCACTCGCTTGCGATGAACGGCCTCACTCATGACTACGCCTTCGTGGGCAACACGCCGCTTGTCACGTCCGTCTCCGACGGCGGCAAGGATGGTGCCACGGCTCCGACGAGCTTCTACGGAGACAAGACCTACACTGCCGTCAAGTCTGGCTGGCCGAGCGCCACGACCGTCAAGGGTACGTGGGACTACACCGAGGACGGCCTCGTCATTACTCCTGACGACGGCAGCTCTGTCACCGTCTCCAACGAGGGCGGCATCATCACTTGGAGTGTGACGGTTGCCGGTCAGGAGGCTCCGAACGCCATCTCGCAGTATGAGCTCGTAAGCGCGTATAACGCCTACTTTGACCAGAGCTTCGACGCGGGCGAGCAGCCGACCTTCCAGCTTACGTTTGCCGCCGGAAATGATGCGGCGACCGGCGATGACCCGAGCGCGATGGAGATTAAGCGTGGCGAGGCGGTGACGATGCCTGACTGCCCCTATGAGGTCGAGCGCATGACCTTTGATGGTTGGACCATCGGTGGCACCACCTACCCCGCCGGCTCTGAGTATGTGCCGGATGCCTATGGTGACGCTGCCGCCGAGGGGTCCTGGTCGGTGACCGCGCTCGCCACCGCAACCACGCGAGACGGCTACTTCTTCTCGAGTGTCCAGGACGCGGGCATCCCGATGGTCATTCTGGCCGACGGGACCGTTGAGGTCGACCACTACAAGGGCTATGCCTGCATGGGCACCTGGGAACTCGAGGGCTCCGGCTCCGGCGAAGGCACGCTCGTCATCAAGAACGAGAAGGGCGAGACGATTGCGATCGAGCAGGACGGCACCACGGCGACCTACTCGCAGGACGGCCTCATCTATGACTGGAACCAGCCTGATCAGGGCTATGGCTCGGGGGTGTTCATGACGTCGCTCGACCACTCCGTTGACCTCACCGCCTTTGTCGAGGCGTATAACGAGGAGTTTGGTACGAGCTATGACTCCGTGAGCGTGGAGACCGGATCTGCCTCGTTTGCCCTTGAGGAGACGGGCGAGGCCAAGTCCACGTTCTAGTCAGCCCGAACTTTCGGTCGGGCCGGGGCGAGAGGTTCTTCTCGCCCTGGCCCGGCCTCACGTGTCATGAACGGAGCATTACCTCATGTCAGATAAGCAACCAAAGAAGAAGGGCGGGGCAGGCCGCATCGTGGCGCGCGTCGTGGGCGCGGTGCTCGCCGTGGTGTTTATTGCCCTCATCGTGGCGGCCAACGCCATCCTTCCCAACTACACGCAGGTCATCAACTCGTACCTCGGCGTCGAGCAGGGCTGGGACAACTCCGGCGTCAACACGGAGGGCCTCGACCTCGAGTACAACAAGGCCGACCACACGTCCCGCGAGGACCTCGCGGCCTACGAGGAGGAGCTCGACAAGCAGATCGCTGCCGAGGGCATCGTCCTTCTCGAGAACAACGACTCCTCCCTGCCGCTGGCCGAGGGGACCACGCTCTCCTTCGTGGGCGGCAACTCCCGCTCGCTCGGAGCCGGCAACGCCGGCATCCTCGCGTCCACGATGGGCGTCGAGGGCGAGACCGTGGACGCCGTGACCCCCGCGATGGAGGCGGCCGGCCTCAAGGTCAACCAGACGCTCGTCGAGTTCTACGCCTCCGGCGAGGGCTCTAAGTACGTGATGGGCTCCGGCTCGGTGAGCTACGGCGACGACGAGGACTTCTCGATCAACGAGTGCCCGCTCTCCGTGATGCAGGATGCCGGCGTGCTCGACTCGCTCGAGGGCACCACGCCCGTCTTCGTGCTCAAGCGCGTGGCCGGCGAGGGCCGCGACATGCCGCGCTCCATGTACAACCACGCCTCGAACGCTGAGGACCAGGCGCGCACCTACCTGGAGCCCGACTCCACGGAGCTGGAGATCCTGCAGTACCTGAACGACAACTTCGATAACACCGTCCTGCTCATCACGTCCAACAACGCGCTGGAGCTCGACTGGCTCGAGCAGTTCCCCAACATCAAGTCGGTCCTCTATGCCCCGTCCCTCGGGACCTACGGCATCGACTCCCTCGCGAGCGTGCTCGCCGGTGACGTGAACCCCTCCGGCCGCACCAAGGACACCTTCGCCGCCAACCCGCTCTCCGCCCCCGCGGCGCAGAACTTCGGCGACTACCAGTACCTCGACGAGTCGGGCGAGCTCACCAAGTACAACTACGTCTCCTACGAGGAGGGCATCTACGTCGGGTACCGCTACTACGAGACCCGCTACGAGGACGCCGTGCTCGGCCAGGGCAACGCCGGCGACTTCAACTACGATGCCGAGGTCTGCTATCCCTTCGGCTATGGCCTCTCCTACACCACCTTCGAGTGGTCGGGCTTCCAGACCAGCTGGTCGGGCGATGAGTGCACTGCCACGGTGACCGTCACCAACACCGGCAGCGTTGCCGGCAAGGACGTCGTGGAGCTCTACGCGCAGAGCCCGTACACGGACTACGACCGCGCCAACGGCGTGGAGAAGGCCGCCGTCACGCTCGTGGGCTTTGCCAAGACGCAGCTCCTCGAGCCCGGCGAGTCCCAGACCGTGGAGATCGTCTTCGACGAGTCCCAGCTCGCCTCCTATGACTACCTGGGCGCCAAGACCTGGATCCTCGACGCGGGCACCTACTACGTGACCGCCGCCGGCGACTCCCACGAGGCCGTGAACAACGTGCTCGCCGCCAAGGGCGCGGCCGTCGAGGGCAACGTTGCCATGACGGCCACCTACGTGCCCGACAACGCCGAGGTGGACACCACCACCTACGCCACGGACACGCTCACGGGCGAGGAGGTCACCAACCGCCTCGATGACGCCGCGGGCGACCTCACCTACCTCACCCGCTCCGACTGGATGGGCACCTTCCCCACGCACGACGGCGAGCCCACCTCGCAGGTCTCCACCTGGGGCAACGAGATCAACGGCGATGACGGCGTGAGCTATACCTACGGCAAGGCCGCCTCCGCGGAGCTCATCGCGCAGCTCGACTCCACCGACTCGGGAAACCCCGACGTCCAGGAATGGGAGGGCGACCTCGTCTACGGTGCCAAGAACGGCCTCACGCTCATTCAGATGCGCGGCCTCGAGTATGACGACCCGGCCTGGGACGACCTGCTCGACCAGCTCACCCCCGAGGACTACGACATCCTGATCACGCAGGCGGGCTATGGCACCGACTACATCGCCTCCGTGGAGAAGCCGGCCGGCACCGACGCCGACTCGACCTCCGGCTGGAGCTGGGGCGGCATCGGCATGACCTTCTGCAACCCCGCGATGGTCGCGCAGACCTGGAATGTCGAGCTCGCCTACGAGCTGGGCATCTGCATCGGTGATGAGAGCCTCTACGGCGGTGCCACTGGCTGGTACGCTCCGGCCATGAACATCAACCGCACCGCCTTCTCCGGCCGTGCCGGCGAGTACTTCTCCGAGGATGGGTTCCTCGCGGGCGCGCTGGCCTCCCAGGAGGTCAAGGGCGCTGCCGAGAAGGGCGTCTACACGCTCATCAAGCACTTTGCCTTCAACGACCAGGAGAACCACCGCGGCGACCGCACCGGCCAGTTCTCGATGGCGACCTGGCTCAACGAGCAGTCCGCGCGCGAGATCTACCTGCGCACCTTCGAGATGTGCATGAAGGTCGGTGACATCGAGGTCAGCTACGTCAAGGACAGCGGCGACGGCACCTACGAGATGGCCACGACCGAGATCGCCGCGTGCCAGGGCCTCATGACCGCCTTCAACCGCATCGGCGCCACGTGGGTCGGCGGCGACTACGACCTCATCACCGGCATCGTCCGCACCGAGTGGGGCTTCGACGGCTGGATCATCACGGACAACGCGGACACGGGCGTATTCATGAACGCGGGCCAGATGATCGAGGCCGGCGCGGACTCCAAGCTCACCGCGAGCGACCCCACCGACACCTGGACCTTTGACGAGAACGACGCCACGCAGTACCGCTACGCGCGCGACGCCGTGCACCACCTGCTCTACGTGATGGCCAACACGCACTGCATGAACGGCGCCATGCCCGGCAGCCACTACACCTCCGGTGTGGGCGGCATGCAGAAGGCCGACCAGATTCGCTGGGGCATCACCGGCGTTGCCGCCGTGGGCCTCGTGGTGATCGCGGGCCTCACCGTCCGCGGCATCCTCAAGTCCCGCAAGACGCGCCACTGACGTCAGGTTTATTTGGCACGCCTGCCTGGCGTGACGGGGCGGCGGCTCGCATGGGTCGCCGCCCCGTTTTGCGCCTCTCGCGTTTGCATGAGCAAGCTCCGCGGGTTCTTCTCGCCCCAACTGGGAAAACAATGGAATAGGGCGATTTTGTCCGGAGATTTGCACGAGCAAACTCCGGGTCATGCGCGTGCCGGTCGGAGTGGCTACACTGGATGGGTTGAACCACCGAGCGAGAAGAGCCGCAATGAGCGAGAAGAACCCCGGAGCCGCGATCCCTGCCGAGAAGACCGTCCTTGCGCTGGACACGTCCACGGACATGCTGGCCTGCGCCATCGGGCGCGTGGGCGCGGACGGCTCCGTGACGGTGCTGGCAGCGCGCGACCACATGTGCCGCCGCCAGGCCAACGTGGAGCTGGTGACCACGGCGCAGAGGGCGCTCACGGAGGCCGGCCTTTCGATGGGCGACCTCGACGCCGTGCTCGTGGGTCGCGGCCCCGGCTCGTTCACGGGCGTGCGCATCGGCATCGCCACGGCCAAGGGTCTCGCGTGCGGCGCGGGGCTGCCACTGTACGGAACCTCGGCGCTCGATGCGATGGCGTGGTCGGCGTGGGGCGCCGGCGCCCGCGGCACGCTCGCCGTGGCGGGCGACGCCATGCGCGGCGAGGTGTACCCCGGCATCTACGAGCTCGACGAGTCCGGCGCGCACCGCACCTTCCCGGCTGAGACCGTGTCTAAGGCCGATGCCTGCGTGGACGCGTGGGCCGGTCGCGCGGACGCGGCCGAGCTCACGCTCACGGGCAACGGCCTGGTCAAATACCGTGCGCGCTTTGAGGCTGCGGGCCTCGCGTCCTTCTCGCCCGAGGAGGCGTGGTACCCCACGGGAGAGGGACTTCTGCGTGCGGCCGTCGAGGCCGGGGTCTTCGACGCTCAGCCCGGCGATCCGGCGCTGGTCCTGCCCATCTACACGCGCCTCTCGGACGCCGAGGAGGCCGAGCGCACGCGCCTTGGCCTCAAGAAGCCGGCGTCCGTGGAGCTCACCGGCGTCGACGACGCGCTCGCAGGCATTCACCTGCAGCTGCGTCCCATGACGGTGAACGACACCGCCGCCGTGGCCGCGCTCGAGGCCGCCGCCTACGAGGACGCCGCGCACACGCCGTGGACCGAGAAGATGTTCTACGAGGAGCTCTCCCAGCCCGGTCGCAGCTGGTGGGTCGCGCACGACCAGGGGACCGTCATCGGCTTTGCGGGCGGCGTGCTTGCCGGCGCCGACTTTGAGATCGAGGAAGTTGTGGTGGACGCGGCGCGCCGCCGCGAGGGCATTGCCACGCGCCTCGTGGCCCGTGTCGCCTACGACGCGCAGATGCTTGGCGCGCAGACGGTCTCCCTTGAGGTTGACGACCAGAACGAGCCCGCCCGGGCGCTCTACGGCGCGCTCGGCCTTACGGAGGATGGCCGTCGCCCGGGCTACTACCCGGCGGCTGCCGGCGAGCCCGCGCACGACGCGCTCATCCTGCGCGCCCCGCTGCCGCTCGCGGCGGACGCCGTGATCGCGACCGGGCGCCCGGAGCCTGCGCCCTCCATCCGGCCGTGGCCTATCGTGCCCGGCGAGCGCACGCCCGAGGCCGCGGCCGTGCTTGCCGCCGCCGGCCCGCTCATCCTCACGATCGAGTCCTCCTGCGACGAGACCGCCATGGCCGTGACCGACTCCCACGGCGTCGTATGCGCGAGCGTCGTGGCCACGCAGATCGACTTCCACGCGCGCTTTGGCGGCGTGGTGCCCGAGATTGCCTCCCGCAAGCACACCGAGGCCATCGTGGGCGTCTTCGAGGAGACGCTCGCCCGTGCCGGCGAGCACTTCGGCGTGGACACGCTGGCGCCCGCTGACCTCGCGGCCGTGGGCGTGACGGCGGGGCCGGGCCTCGTGGGCGCGCTCGTGGTGGGCGTCGCCTTTGCCAAGGGTCTCTGCGCGGCCGCTGACCTGCCGCTCATTGCCGTGCACCACCTCGAGGGCCACCTCATGGCCAACCTCTTCGAGGCGCCGGACCTCGAGCCGCCCTTCGTGGCGAGCATCGTCTCCGGCGGCAACACCATGCTCGTGCACGTGCGCGCCTGGGGCGACTATGTGCTTCTGGGCGCCACGATCGACGACGCGGTGGGCGAGGCCTTCGACAAGGTGGCCAAGGCTCTGGGCCTGGGATACCCCGGCGGCCCCGTGATCTCCAAGCTCTCCGCTCAGGGCAACCCCAAGGCCATCCACTTCCCGCGCGCGATGATGCACAGCGGGGACTACAGCTTCAGCCTCTCCGGCCTCAAGACCGCCGTCATCACCTACATCGAGGGCGAGAACCGCGCCGGCCGCGCAATCAACCTGCCCGACCTGGCGGCGAGCTTCGAGGCCGCGGTGATTGACGTGCAGGTGGCCAAGGCCGTGACGGCCGTGGAGGAGACCGGCGTTGCCGACTTCTGCGTCGGGGGCGGCGTGGCGGCCAACCCGGGCCTGCGTGCGGCGTACAAGGCGGCGCTGACCCAGCGCGGCGTGCGCGTGACCGTGCCTCCCATGCGCGCCTGCGGCGACAACGCGGCGATGATCGGTATCGCGGCCCTGAGGAGCTACAACGCCGGGTCCTTCTCGCCCCTCACGTTGGACGCCGACCCCAACGCCGCCCTGGGCACCTGGGCTACCCCCGACGCCCCCGTCCCTCCCACCTGGACCGTGCAAAAGTGACAGGCACTTTTGCACGCGACTACGAGTCCCCGCTCGGGAGGATGCTGCTCGCGGCTTCAGATAACGGTCTCGTCGGCGCGTGGTTCTACGGGCAGCGCTACTTTGCCCGCGGGCTGGAGGATGCCGAGAAGAACGTGGGGCATGGGGCGTCTGCCGACTCGCCGGTTCTTCTCGCCGCCCGTTGCTGGCTGGATGCGTACTTCGCGGGGGAGCGCCCGGGCGCGGCCGGCCTCCCGCTGGCGCCGCGCGGCACAGCGTTCCAGCGCCGCGTGTGGGACGCGCTCATCGCCATCCCGTACGGGGAGACGCGCACGTATGGCGAGCTCGCAGCCGAGCTGGGGTCGTCGCCCCGCGCCGTCGGCGCCGCCGTGGGCGGGAACCCCATCAGCGTGATTATCCCATGCCACCGCGTGCTGGGCACCGACGGCTCCCTCACCGGCTACGCTGGCGGCCTCGAGCGCAAGCGGGCGCTTCTCGCGCTTGAGCGTGCGCATGCGTAAACTCGCATTTCAAGAAAAGCGGATTTACGCGTCCTTGGAGCCGCGGATTTGGATGCGTAAACGAGAAAAACGGTGCGGTTTGACCGGAGATCCCAGTTTGCGCATGAAAAACCTCAAACCAAGTCACGCGTAACTCGCGATTTCCGAAAATCCGAGAGCGCGCGTTCCCTAAACCGTGCAAAAGTGCCTGTCCCTTTTGCACGCCTAGCACGAGCCGGACCCGCACATGAGCTCGATGATTGTGCGGTCGGTCTCGCGCATGCCTTGCGCCGCGAGCACGCCCACGTTGCGGATCGTGTTCTCCACGCCCTTGACCACGATGCCGTCGCCGCCGTAGAACTGCTTGCCCTGTTGCTGCATCTGCATGCCCAGCAGGCCGGCCTCCACCGCGCTCGCGATCTTGGCCGCGCAGCTCGCCTTGGCACCGTCGCAGACCATGCCGGAGTCGATGGCGATGGCGTTGACCACGGTGTGGGAGATCTCGTGCGCGCGTCCGCCGTAGAGGTAGGTGATGCCGGCCGCCGCGCCCGCGCCGGCGCTCGTGGCGCCGCAGTAGGCGGAGAGCCGGCCGATGCCGGTCTTGAGGTGGATGGTCACGAGGTTGGACACCACGAGCGCGCGAAGCAGCTCCTCGTGGGAGACGCCCAGCTCCTGTGCGTAGACGATCACGGGGACGCTCGCCGTGAGGCCCTGGTTGCCGCTGCCGGAGTTGATGACCACGGGCAGCTCGCAGCCGCCCATGCGGGCGTCGGAGCCGGCGGCCGCCCACGCCTTGGCGCGGTTGGCCACGCCGTCGCCGTAGGCGGAGAGCAGCACGCTGCCGATGTTGGCGCCCCACTCGCTTTCTAGCCCCTCGCGAGCGATGGCCATGTTGCAGGCAATCTGGCGGCCGAGCAGCTGCTTGACGTCGTCCAGCTCCACCGCGCCGGCAAACTCGACGATCTTCTCGATGGAGAGGCAGCTGCGGTCCGTCCCGGCGTCCTTCTCGCCCGCGGCCTCCTCGAAGGGCTCGCTGAGAAGAACCTCGCCGTCGCGCTCCACGCGGATGACGTTGGTGTGCGAGCCGGCAATCTCGCAGAACGCCTCGTGGCCGTCGCCCGAGACGCGCGCCTGGATGTCAAAGATCCACGGGCGCTCGCTCGGCGCCACGGTGACCTCGCGCGTGGCGAGAAAGTCGCGCATCTCGGCGATCTGCTCGCCGGTCACGCCGGCCAGGACCTCGAGCTTGGCCTCCGCGTCTCCCGCGACCACGCCCGCCGCGGCGGCGGCCTCGATGCCGCGAGCTCCGCCCGTGTTGGGCACGACGACGCTCTTCACGTTCTTGATGATGTTGGCGGACGCCGTCACGTCCACGCGCTCCGGAAGGGCGCCGAGCGTCTGGCGCGCGAGCGCGGCGCAGTAGGCTACGGCGATGGGCTCGGTGCAGCCCATCGCGCAGACGAGCTCCTCCTCGAGGATGGCGACGTAGGCGTCGTAGGTCTCCTGGTCCATGGCGTTCCTCCCGTGCAAGGCGTGCAAAGGGGACAGTCGTGCAAAGGGGACAGTCACTTTTGCACGGTGTTCGCGTGCAAAAGTGACTGTCCCCTTTGCACGACTGTCCCCTTTGCACGCCCCCCGCGCGGCTGCCCGTTACGGCGATGTTTCCCAGAAGTCTATCAGCTCGGGGTTCTTCTCGCCTCGCGGTATCCTGCCGACGTGCGCGTAACTTTCTCGCATCGGGTGCGCCCGCTTGCAAGGGGGAGGGGAATGGGTCCCCTCCGGTTGCGTCGCGCGGAAGGGGATTACCACAAAAGGAAGGGAACCACCATGAAGGCCACCCCGCACGTGTACGTATCTGACAGAGTCTCTCGCCGCGACTTCCTCAAGCTCTCGAGCCTCGTGGCGGGCATGGGAGGCGTGATGGTCCTTTCCGGCTGCGGTCCCGCCGCGCAGGACGCCACCACCGATGAAGCAGACGCGGCCGATGACGCCGCCGACACCGCCGAGGCGACCCTCGGCGACGGCAAGACCCTCCGCGTTGGCATGGAGGCCGCCTACCCTCCGTACAACTGGCAGGTCCAGGAGGAGTCCGAGTTCACCATCCCCATCGACAACGTCGACGGCGCCTTTGCCGACGGCTATGACGTCCAGGCCGCCAAGATCATCGCCGAGGGCCTGGGCATGGACGCCGTCGCGGTGAAGCTCTCCTTCGACGGCCTGATCGACGCCCTCAACAACGGGCAGATCGACATCGTCTGCGCCGGCATGTCCGTCACGCCCGAGCGCGAGGACTCCGCGTCCTTCTCTGACTCCTACATTGACGACGACATCGTCATGATCACCAAGTCCGACTCCCAGTGGGCCGGCGCCAAGACCTTCGCCGACCTGGCGGACGCGGCCATCATGGGCCAGGCCGCCACGATGTACGACGACGTCATCGAGCAGATCGTCGAGGCCGAGCCGAGCGTCACGCACCTCACGCCCGCCGAGACCGTCCCCATGGTCGTCGAGAACCTCAACAGCGGCGCCGCGGACATCATCACCTACTCGATGCTCTCCGTGCCCAAGCTGCTGGAGACCCACCCCGAGTTCGTCGAGCTCGAGATGGACGAGAAGTTCGAGGGCTCCCTCATGCCCGACAACGCCGCCATCGCCAAGGGCCAGGACGCCGCGCTCGAGAAGATCAACGAGATCATCGCCGGCATCCCCGAGGACGAGCGCCAGGAGATGTGGAACGCCTGCATGGATCGTCAGCCGGCGTAGCGTGCAAAAGGGACAGTCACTTTTGCACATCGCGTAAGATAGGGGCGCGCGCCGCGAGATTCGGCGCGCGCCCGCACGCATGAAATGCGAAGGAGAAGAAAGATGAGCTCCGCCCCCTCCGGAGACCAGACGGCAAGAAGGCCGCGCGGCCGCGTGGCATCCTTCTTCCTTGACGATCACCGCTACGTCCTTCTCGGCACGAGCGCCGTGGCGCTTGTCGGCATGCTGCTCTCGAGCTCCCCGCGCCCGCCGATGAGCTTTCTCGCGCAGGCGTTCACCGTCGAGCTGGTGATGTACTACGTGCTCGCCGCCTGGCTCGTCGTGAGCGCCGTCGCGCTCGTGTTCAAGCTCACGCACTGGAAGAACTACGCGGAGACCTCGCCGTTCGCGCGCCCGGCCGCCCGTCGCGCGCTGCGCTACGCGTCATACGTCATCTGGGCGATGGCGCTCGTGCTCGTCGTCGACCGCCTGGTCATGGGCTTTGCCTCCGCCTGGGCGGTCGCCACCGCCACGCCCGACCGTCCGGCGGACGACTTCCTCCAGAACATCATCTGGATGTTCTGGGTGAGCCGCAGCACTTATGCCACCGGCATCGGCACCACGATCGCGCTCGCCGTCTTTGGCACCGTCATCGCTTTCTTCCTGGCTCTGCTGCTCGTCTTCTGCCGCATCCAGGCGGTCGACCGGCCCGACAACGACTTCGTCCGCTTCTGGAAGGTCGTGGGCGCCGGCTTTGCCAAGGTCTACTCCACCGTGGTGCGCGGCACGCCGATGATGGTCCAGGCGATGATCGTCTACTACGGCATCCTGGGCATCATTCGCGCGACGGGCGACTTCAGCGGGGCGGAGCTCAACCAGATCTGGTCCCCCTTCAACGCGGGCCTGGTGACCGTGTCGCTCAACTCCACCGCCTACATGATGGAGGTCCTGCGCGGCGGCATCGCGGCCGTGGACAAGGGGCAGATGGAGGCCGCGCGCTCGCTCGGCCTCTCCCAGTGGCAGGCGATGCTCAAGGTGGTCTTCCCCCAGGGCATCAAGAACTCCATCCCCGGCCTCTCCAACGAGCTCGTCATCAACATCAAGGACTCGTCGGTCCTCTCGATCATCAGCGTCTTTGACCTGACCTTCGCGGCGCGCACCATCGGAGGAAACTACTACGAGTACTTCCCAGCGTTCCTGATCGCCGCGGCCATCTACCTCGTGCTCACGATGGTGGCAACCTGGCTGCTCGGCCGCTTTGCGCGTCGTTTCAACGTGAAGACCGAGGCCGTGGGCAGCACGTCCGACACGCCCGTGAAGGTGGAGGGGTAAGCAATGAGCGAGAAGAACGTGCGTGCCGCTGGCGCCACCGGAACCGGCTCAGCCGTCAGCGAGCCGATGGTCCGCATCGAGGGCCTGCGCAAGAGCTTCGGCGACCTCGAGGTCCTGCGTGACATCAACCTCGACGTCATGCCCGGCCAGGTAGTCACGATCATCGGCGCCTCCGGCTCCGGCAAGTCGACGCTTCTGCGCTGCATCAACCTGCTCGAGACGCCCGACGCCGGGCATGTCTGGTTCCACGGAGCCGACCTCGCGGCCGAGCACGTGGACGTGAACCGCCTGCGCGAGAAGATCGGCATGGTCTTCCAGGGCTTCAACCTGTTCAACAACATGAACGTGCTCGACAACTGCACCCTCGCGCCCGTGACCCTCAAGAAGATGGACAAGGCCGAGGCGCAGGAGGTCGCGATGCGCCACCTCGAGTCGGTGGGCCTCGCTGACTTTGCGCGTGCGGACGTCAACAACCTCTCCGGCGGCCAGAAGCAGCGCGTCGCCATCGCGCGCGCCCTCTGCATGCAGCCCGACCTCATGCTCTTCGACGAGCCCACCTCGGCGCTCGATCCGGAGATCGTGGGCGAGGTCCTCGAGGTCATGCGTCGCCTCGCCGCCGATGGCATGACGATGGTCGTGGTCACGCACGAGATGGCCTTTGCCAAGAACGTCTCCGACGAGGTCGTCTTCATGGACAAGGGCGTCATTGCCGAGAAGGGCGCGCCCTCTAAGCTCTTCTCGTCTCCCGAGCATCCGCGCACCCGCGAGTTCCTCGCCCGCTACCTCGAGGGGTAGCGTGCAAAAGGGACAGGCACTTTTGCACGCTTCCCAGAGGGCTGAAGGGGTATAACATCTCTCACCAACAAGGTGAGGGGAGGGGCTATGCCCAGATTACCGAGACGTGTCGCAGAATCTGGCTTTTACCACGTAGTTCTCTATGCAAACGGTCGGCAGAACCTCTTTGAGGACGACGCCGACCGTTTGGCGTTTCTTGACATGTTCGTGGCAGCTGCGCGCAAGCATCGCGTCAGCATCCTGGCATGGTGCCTCATGGCAAACCACGTTCACCTGCTGCTCGAAGATCCAGGCGATTGCCTCAGCGAGCTTATGCGCTCCCTTGCCACGCGCTACGCCCAGCGCTTCAACAGGCGAGGGGGTCACGTGGGGCACGTGTTTCAGGGGCGGTTCTACAGCAGCCCCATCGAGGGCGAGTCCTATCTTCTTGAGGCCATGCGCTACATCCACAACAACCCGGCGAAGGCTGGCGTGTGCGCGGCGGAGGACTATCCGTGGAGTAGCTACCATGAGTACGTTGGAGCTCCCGAGTACGCCGACACCGGGCTGCTGCTTGAGATGCTCGGCAGCCGCGAGGCGTTCGTCAGGTTCTCGAGCTCTTCCGAGCGCGTTCGCTACCGTCCGCCAGCGCGGCCAAGGCTCGCTGACGCCGCAGCGGAGGAGGTTGCGCGCGAGGTTTTGGGACCGCTGACGGCATCGGAGCTTAAGAGCAAGGAGAAGGCTCGGCGCAATGCGCTACTCTGTGAGTTGCGGGAGGCGGGGTTGTCCGTGAGGCAGATCGAGAGGCTCACGGGCATTGGCCGCGGCACCATCACGAGGGCAACGACGTAGCGTGCAAAAGTGACTGTCCCTTTTGCACGGAGGAGGTTGGGATGAGGGACGGGTTCGTCAAGGTCGCGGCGGTGACGCCGGGGGTTCGCGTTGCGGACGTGGCCTTCAACGTGGAGGCCTGCGTGGCCGCGGCGCGCGAGGCGGCCGCCCAGGACGGCGCCGCCGTCATCGTGCTGCCTGAGCTCGCGCTCACGGGCTACACCTGCGAGGACCTCTTCTGGCAGGACGCGCTCGTCCGCGCCGCCGACGCCGGTCTCGCCGGCTTTGCCGCGGCTACGGCGGATCTCGACGCCCTTCTGCTCGTGGGCGTGCCCGTGCGCGCCAACGGCAAGCTCTACAACTGCGCGGCGGCCGTCTCGCGCGGCATGGTCCTCGGCGTCGTTCCCAAGACCCACATCCCCACCTACAACGAGTTCTACGAGGGGCGTCACTTCGTCCCCGGCCCGGCAGACCCCGTCACCGTTTCCGTGGGTGGCGAGAAGGACGTGCTCTTTGGCACCAACCTGCTCTTCTCGTGCCTGGAGCTCCCCGAGCTCGTGGTGGCTGCCGAGATTTGCGAGGACCTCTGGGTGGCCGCGCCGCCCTCGATCGCGCACGCCCAGGCCGGTGCCACGCTCATTTGCAACCTCAGCGCCTCCAACGCCGTCGTCGGCAAGGCGGACTACCGCCGCACCCTCGTCACTGGCCAGAGCGCGCGCCTCGTCTGCGGCTACGTCTACGCGAGCGCCGGCACCGGCGAGTCCACGCAGGACCTCGTCTTCTCCGGGCACGACCTCGTGGCCGAGAATGGCCGCCTGCTCGCGGAGGGAAGACCCTTCGGCGACGGTCGCGCGGTCTCCGAGGTGGACGTCCGCTTCCTCGCGGCCGAGCGCACGCGCATGTCCACCTTCGAGTGCGCGGCCGCGGCCGAGGAGTACGGCTACGTGACCGTGCCCTTCTCGCTGGGTGCGGAAGCCGCCTCCCGCGAGACCCCGCTCACGCGCTGGGTGGACCCGCACCCCTTCGTTCCCTCCGACGCCGCCCGCCGCGCCGAGCGCTGCGAGGACGTCTTTGCCATCCAGGCGCACGGGCTTGCCAAGCGCCTCGCGCACACGCATTCGCGCCGCGCGGTGATCGGCCTCTCGGGCGGCCTGGACTCCACGCTCGCCCTGCTCGTGACCGTGCGCGCCTTCGACCTGCTGGGACTTCCGCGCGACGGCGTCATCGCGGTGACCATGCCCGGCTTCGGCACCACGGACCGCACCTACAACAACGCCTGCGAGCTCGCCCGCACCGTGGGTGCCGAGCTGCGCGAGATCGGCATCGCCGCCTCCGTGCGACAGCACTTCTCGGACATCGGGCACGATGAGTCCGTCCACGACGTCACCTACGAGAACGCCCAGGCGCGCGAGCGCACGCAGATCCTCATGGACGTGGCAAACCAGGAGGGCGGCCTTGTCATCGGTACCGGTGACCTCTCCGAGCTGGCGCTCGGCTGGGCCACCTACAACGGCGACCACATGTCCATGTACGCCGTCAACGCGAGCGTGCCCAAGACGCTGGTGCGTCACCTCGTGCGCTACGTGGCCGACACCTGCGGAGACGCCGCCGAGTCCGAGGTTCTTCTCGACGTCTTGGACACGCCGGTCTCGCCGGAGCTCCTGCCTGCCACGGGTGACGGCAAGATCGCGCAGAAGACGGAGGACCTCGTTGGTCCCTACGAGCTGCACGACTTCTTCCTCTACGAGGTCCTGCGCCGCGGGACCAACCCGTCCAAGGTCTACCGCCTCGCCCGCTACGCCCTGGGCGAGAAGTACGACGACGCCACGATCCTCTCCTGGCTCAAGGTCTTCTACCGCCGCTACTTTGCGCAGCAGTTCAAGCGCAGCTGCCTGCCCGACGGCCCCAAGGTGGGCTCGGCGGCCGTGAGCCCGCGCGGCGACCTGCGCATGCCGTCCGACGCCTGCTCCGCGCTCTGGCTCGCCGAGCTCGAGAGCCTGTAGCGCGCGAGGGGACCGTGCAAAGGGGACAGTCACTTTTGCACGCGAACACCGTGCAAAAGTGACTGTCCCCTTTGCACGGCCCCTTTGGGTTATCGCACGGTGAAGACGTACTCGATGTGGTCGTTGCCCGAGAAGCCCTTCTCGTAGGTCGCGCTGATTGCGTAGCGGCGTCCGGGCTCGACCTCAAACGTGAGGACACCGTCCTCAAAGGTCGAGATGACCTCATCTCCCACCGATTCGGCCGTGTCGATAAGCGTTCGCACGCGCCAGAAGAGGGGTGAGTCAGCTATCGAGCCGTCGGCGAGCTCCTCCTCGTCCCAGCTCCGCGCGTACGCCCAGAGCGGCTCCTCGTCAAAGCACACGGCGATGGTTGACCCTGCCGCTGCCGACACCTGGGCCAGCTCGTCGACGTGCCACTTCTGGGGGTCTATCTGGCGCAGCTCCTCGATGCGCCGCTCGCTGCCGTTCATGAAGCTCCAAGTGTAGTTGCCCAGCGTCAGCGCGACGGCATCGTCCTCACCGGATACCAGGGCCTGCGCCCCGGGGACGTCTGCCACGGGGCCGTGCGCGTCATTGCGCGGGAGCGTCACGCATGACACAAAGGTGACGGCAAGGATGACCACGATCGCTGCGACTGCGATGCCGCGAGATGTCTTGGGTTTCATACGCGCCTCGATCTCCGCCAAAAATGCCGTGCAAAGGGGACAGTCACTTTTGCACGCAAATACCGTGCAAAAGTGACTGTCCCCTTTGCACGGCCCCCTTGCGCGCCGGGTCTATCGGACGGTGAAGGCGTAGGTGGCGTGGCCGGCGTCGAAGGTGGCGAAAAAAGCGTAGCGATACCCCGGCTCGACGATGAACGTGCCGCCCTCCACCTCGACCGGCTCACCCTCGACATCAAGCGCGCCCTCGCTCCAGCGTGAGACCACAAGCCCCGTCATCTTCACGTCAAAGCTCACGGTGACCTCGGTGGGGCCGTCGACGCGCGCGTCGGGCAGATCGGCCGCCTCCAGCTGGGTGGGGTGCGGGGCGTCCACGGTCACGGTCTGCTCCTCGCCGTTCTCCTCATAGGTCCAGGTGTAACCGCAGGTCGTGGGCATGAGCGAGACTGCCGCAAGCTCGGTCGTGTACTCGACGGACGCGTACGGCGGCTCGGACGGGTCCTTGGGCTGCCAGATCTGCGCCACCAGCTCGTCGTACTTCTCGGCGTCCGCGGGCGTTCCCTCCTCGATCACCTCAACGTCCGTGATTCCCGGGTACTGAGCGGGGTAGCTCTCCAGCATGATGCCGTTGCCGGTCACGCGCACGATGTTGCCAGCCGCGAGCTCGGGCGCGTCTGATGGCAGGTTGGTGGGGTAGTAGGGGGTCCCGGTCTCCTGGTCCACGAAGAGGACCTCCCCGTCGCCAAACGTGACGACCATCGCGGTGCTCACGAACTCGTCCATTTTGGCCTCCCCGCCTTCGACGGCCTTGACGTCAAAGAGATATCCCGCGTCGCCGCCCTCGAACCAGGCGCCCACGTAGTAGCGCCAGCCGGGCTCGACGCCAAAGGTCGCGGTGCCGTCCTCGAGCGAGCATCCGACGCCCTCGAGGCTCCCGTCTTCGGCGTAGCGCACGACCTCGACCTCGGTCGCGGGCTGCGAGAAGGACGCACGCACCTCGACTGCCCCCGAGACCTCGAGGTCGGGCACGTCGTCATCGTCGAGCTCCGCCGGGGCCACGGGGTCCGCGGCAGTACCGTCCCAGGTGTAGCCGTGAAGCAGAAGCCCCATGTTCACGACGGCGCCCTCGGTCTCGTAGCGCACGGTGCCTGCGGGCGGCTCGCTCTTTGAGCAGCCGACCATCACCGAGGCGCATGCAAGGACGCATGCGCAGACGAGAAGGACGTGGGGGAGGCGGCGTGAAAATCGAGCGGAACGACTCGTCATGGGTCTGCCCTCCGTGGCTCGGTGTCGTAAGGTCATCATACCCATTTGGCCGCTTACGCCGCGTGACCACGCCCTTCTCGCCGTGCGCGCTGACGCCTCAGAAAATCTAAGTGCGAGTTGGAAGATTTTTTTACGCGAGGTGGTATAAGTCCGCGCGGCTGGGTATTATTCTGAACGTTGGACAGGGCGGTGCACGACGTCACCCGCACCGCAGAAGCACGCCCGCTCGGGCGCAAGAAGGAGGTTCCTTACTATGACTCTCAAGCCGCTTGGTGACCGCGTTCTCGTGAAGCCCGCCCCCAAGGAGGAGAAGACCTCTACCGGCCTCTACATCTCCAGCGGCGCGCAGGAGAAGCCGCAGCGCGGGCAGGTCGTCGCCGTGGGCGCCGGCAAGATGAACGACAAGGGCGAGCGCATCGCCATCGACGTCAAAGTCGGCGACGAGGTCTACTACGGCAAGTTCGGCGGCAACGAGGTGAAGATCGACGGCGAGGACTTCCTGCTCCTGCGCGCCGACGACATCTACGCCGTCATCGAGGACTAGAAACCGTGCAAAAGCGTGCAAAAGTGACTGTCACTTTTGCACTTTCGGAAAGGATCAGAAGAAATGGCTAAGGACATTCTTTTCGGCACCGACGCTCGTGCCAAGCTCGCCAAGGGCGTGAACACCCTCGCTGACGCCGTGACCACCACCATGGGTCCCAAGGGCCGCTACGTGGCCCTGCAGCGCTCCTACGGCGCCCCCACCATCACCAACGACGGCGTCTCCGTGGCCAAGGAGATCGAGCTCAAGGACCCCATCGAGAACATGGGCGCGCAGCTCGTGAAGGAGGTCGCCACCAAGACCAACGACGCCGTGGGTGACGGCACCACCACCGCCACGCTCCTCGCCCAGGTCATCGTCAACGAGGGCCTGCGCAACGTGGCCGCCGGCGCCAACCCGATCGCCATCCGCCGCGGCGTCGACAAGGCCGTGAACGCCGTCGTCGACCAGATGCGCAGCACCGCGCAGGAGGTCTCCACCAAGAAGCAGATTGCCTCCGTCGGCACCATCTCCGCCTCCGACCCCGAGATCGGCGCCAAGATCTCTGACGCCATGGAGGTCGTGGGCAAGGACGGCGTCATCACCGTCGAGGAGTCCCAGACCTTCGGCATCGACATCGACACCGTCGAGGGCATGCAGTTCGACAAGGGCTACATCTCCCCGTACTTCTCCACCAACAACGAGACCATGACGGCCGAGCTCGACTCCCCGTACATCCTCATGACCGACCAGAAGGTCTCCAACATCCAGGACATCCTGCCGATCCTCGAGGCCGTCCAGAAGCAGGGCGCGCCGCTGCTCATCATCGCCGAGGACGTCGACGGCGAGGCCCTGGCCACGCTGATCCTCAACAAGCTCCGCGGCGTCCTCAACGTCTGCGCCGTCAAGGCCCCCGGCTACGGCGACCGCCGCAAGCGCATGCTCGAGGACATCGCCATCCTGACCGGCGGCCAGGTCGCCATGAAGGAGCTCGGCGTCCAGCTCACCGACGTCACCGCCGAGATGCTCGGCCGCGCCAAGTCCGTCAAGATCTCCAAGGACGACACCACCATCGTCGGCGGCGCCGGCTCCAAGGAGGCCATCGACGAGCGCATCGCCCAGATCAAGGCCGAGTACGACGTAACCACCTCCGACTTCGACAAGGAGAAGCTCCAGGAGCGTCTCGCCAAGCTCGCCGGCGGCGTTGCCGTCATCAAGGTCGGCGCTGCCACCGAGGTCGAGCTCAAGGAGATCAAGCACCGCATCGAGGACGCCCTGCAGGCGACCCGCGCGGCCGTTGAGGAGGGCATCGTCGCCGGCGGCGGCGTGGCGTTCCTCGAGGCCTCCAAGGTCCTCGATACCGTCGAGACCGTCGACTCCGACGAGAAGATCGGCGTGGAGATCGTCCGCAAGGCCCTCGAGGCGCCCGTGAAGACCATCGCCAACAACGCTGGCTTCGAGGGCTCCGTCGTGGCCGAGAAGATCAAGGGCCTGCCCGCTGGCCAGGGCCTCGACTCCGCCACCGGCGAGTACGGCGACATGATCGAGATGGGCGTGCTCGACCCGGTCAAGGTCTGCCGCGTCACGCTGCAGAACGCCGCCTCCGTGGCGTCGCTCATCCTCATCACCGAGGCCACCGTCTCCGACGAGCCCAAGAACACCACCATTGAGGAGGCCATCTCCGCGGCGGCTGCCCAGGGCGGCCAGGGCGGAATGTACTAGGCTCAAGGCCTAACACGCGCTTGACGGCGCCCCGACCTTCCTTCGAGAAGTGCGCTTCGCGGAACTTCTCTACGGAAGGTCGGGGCGCCTTCTCGTTTTCAGACCTTGAAGGTCCTCGACCCCTAGGGCGTTTGGTTGTGAGGCGGGCGGTAATTGTTGTCCGGTCGGTGAGGTAGTCTCTTCGCACGGGGATGCCGGGAGCGAGGGGGCGCTATGGACGAGCTGCTGTGCAACGATGCGGGGTATGCGGAGGTTCTGGAGGGGGTCAAGCGGGAGGTCTCGCAGGCCCGCGCGCGGTCGGTGCTTGCGGTAAACCGCGAGCTCATCTGCATGTACTGGCGTATCGGGCGCATGGTTGACGAGCGCTCCGAGTGGGGCAGCCGCTTCGTCGAGTCATTGTCGCACGACATTCGGGTGGCGTATCCCGGCATCAAGGGCTTCTCGGTCCGCAACCTCAAGTACATGCGGAAGTTCTATCGAGAGTATGACTATGAATTTGTGCAGCAGCTTGTTGCACAAATTCCGTGGGGACACATTACACACCTACTCGATAAGGTGCCTGATAGGGCAATTCGCGACTGGTATGTCCATAAGACGATTGAGCATGGCTGGAGCAGGGCGGTGCTCATGCACCAGATTTCAATCAGGCTGTACGAGCGGCAGGTGTCTGCGGGGAAGACAGCCAATTTCAATCGGACGCTGCCGCCTGCGGAGAGCGAGCTCGTCGAGCAGGCCTTCAAGGACCCCTACATCTTCGACTTTGTAACGGCGGAGCAGAGCGCGGCCGAGAAGGACGTCGAGGACGAGATGGTCCGCAACGTGACGAGCCTCCTACTCGAGCTGGGGACCGGCTTCGGCTTTATGGGGCGGCGCTATCCCCGCTTGCAGACGAAGGACATGAGGGGCGTGCCCACAAGGTCCGCCACGAGGGGGCACTTGGTCATGAGGAGGAAGAAGACGTCCTCGCGCCCGCAGCCGTCGACGAGCACCTCGAAGTTGCCCATGCCCTTGCTGATGACGAGGTCCGCGTCAAAGAACGCCCGCCTAAACTCCTCCGTGCTGGCAGAGAGTACGGTCGTGGGGGTTGCCACGCCGCTGGAGAGCACCCGGGCGACGTCCGCCATTCCCACCTGCTCGGCATCGTCGAGCGTGACGTCGTTGATGGCAGGGCCGCCGCGCACGCCGTAGGTCACCTGGACGCTGGGATTCTCGCGCAGGATCTGCTCGATTAGGAGCTTGTCTAGGACAATCTCGCCGCAGTTGTCGGCAAGGTACATGATGGAACGGGCGCGGCGCACCGCGTCGAGAAGAACCTCGGAGTCGTCAATCGCAAACGCGATCTCGGGGACGCGGTCAATCAGCGACGTCACGTCCTCGCGCGTGAAGGTGTTCTTGCCTCCAAAGTCGACGAGGTTCCCGGCCACGGCGTAGCGCAGCGCAAGCTGGAAGGGCCCGTCGGCGGCCAGGATCCGATCGGAGCAGTCCTTCTCGCGGTCCAGCAGCAGCTGGTTGTACTCGCGCTTGATGTCATGATAGGGGTCGTCGGTCCCCAGAAGCGGCGTCACGCGGGAGAGGAGCTCGCCCATGCGGTCCGGGCGGATGCGCCCGCCGCCCGATCCCGCGAGGACCTCGTCCTTGATGGCGAGCATTCGCTCGAGTGTGGCGTCGTCGAGCTCGCAGAGCACGGCAAGCTCGCGCATCTGCTTCTCGTAGCACTCCCGGCAGTCAGACGTCTTGGTGGCGGATGCGCACATGTTCCCTCCCGTCGCCGCTTCTGCCTAGACGATAGCACGCCGGCGCAACCAGCGGTTGTCCTTGCTGGTAAACGGGTAGAATCGTAAGTCGATGGATGGTTGGTGGAACTCAACCGAGGGGGATGGCACAGTGGGAGCCGCACGCAGGAACCCGAGGAAAGGACCGACCATGGACGAGAAGGACGAGACGCTGGGACGTCGCATCGCGCGGCTGCGCCTGGAGTATGGCATGACGCAGGAGCGCCTTGCCATGAAGATGGGCGTGACGGCGCAGGCGGTGAGCAAGTGGGAGAACGACCTCAGCGCGCCCGACATCATGCTGCTGCCGGAGCTCGCGCGCACGCTCGGCGTGAGCGTGGACGAGCTGCTGGAGGGTCGCAAGAGCCAGGAGGTCGTGCCGGCGGAGCCCGAGCCCGCGCCGGAGCCGGAGCCCGAGCCGTCGTGCTCAGACGAGTCCAGGCCCAAGAAACTCCACATCCACGTGGACAGCGGCGACGGCGACGTGGTGAACATCAACGTCCCCCTGGGCATGGCGAGCGCCGTGCTCGGCGCCAGCTCCAAGATTCCCGGCGTCGTCAACCTGAACCTCAACGATGCCGACATCGACACGACGCTCATCGCGGAGGCCATCAAGCATGGCGAGAAGGGCACGCTCGTCGAGGTCGACGGCGATGATGGCGACCACGTGACCATCTCGCTGGAGTAGTGCGTCCGGACCTGGGGAGGGATGGCGTTGAACGAGAGGCGCATCACGGGTATCGCACGCCTTGACGAGGCAATCGCACGCATCGCCGGCGCGGCGGTTGCCGATGGCCTCTGCGAGGCGGTTCTCCTCAAGGGCTCGATTGCTCGCGGGGACGCGGATGAGTTCTCCGACATAGACCTCTACCTCGTCGTCTCTCCCCAGAACCGTGACGCCGTGCTGGAGCGGCGCGAGAAGTACCTTGCCGCGTACGGCGACATCGTCTTCATCGAGGACGTCGACTTTGGCCTCCCGCAGAAGCTCGCGATCTTCTCCGACGCCCTTCACGTGGACCTCTACGTGGCCGAGCCCCAGCAGGTCGGCAACCTCGACCCCGTCGTTGCGGTGTATGACCCGGCGGGCCTCTTCGGTGATGTGACGCCCATGCGCGCGGACGTGACGGACGAGGAGCTCTGCCGGCACTTCTCGTCTGCGATCTATTGCCTCGTTGAGGCGAGCTCCGCGTATGCGCGCAAAAACGACGCCTGGGCCGCAAAGATCATGAGCGATGCGGTAGGGGAGCTCTCCGTGCTGGTCCGCAGCCTCTACGACCGGCGCTATGCGTTTCTCGGCCTCAAGAAGATCAACGAGCTGATTCCGGCAGAGGACTGCCAGCTCCTCGAGGACGTCTACGCCTGCCTTGGGCGCGGCGACTTCCCAGGGGCTGCTCAGGCCATCCTCAACGTCCTCGACGCGTTTCTCGCCAACGCGGGCGACGGCCTTGCCGCAAAGCTGGACGCCCGCTTTCTCTCATGGACGAAGGGGAGTCTGGGTACCCTACTCTTTGCTGAGCGCGACAACGTGGTGATCGCAGAGGCGCCCATCACGAGCCCGCGCACGTACGAGGAGTTCTGCGCCGAATTCGAGACGCCGATTGCGGTAGCCTACGCCGAGGTCGACGACACGGCGCCGCGCATCCCCTGGTGGCCCGATCATGAGATCGTGCCTGGCACCAAGTCGCCCGAGGAGTTGCGCGTCTGGCTCGAGGAGCGCCTCGACGTCGAGCGCGAGCCCCTGGAGGAGGTCTCGCAGACCCGCCTTTGGGCCATGCGCTACAACATCGAGGCTAATCTCGGCATCGATGGCTCTGACCTGGACTTCATTGCCTATCGCATCTTGGACACGGAGCGTAATGCGCCCTACCTTGAGGAAGGGAAATGCGTTCGTGTTGGAATCTTCGAGCCGCGCATCCTCATCGAGCTCACGACCGGCTACCTCGAGACCACGAGCAACCGTCTCTTTGACGAGTACGTCGTCGAGCGTGGCGTCAGCGAGAGGGATCTCAGCGAGAAGACCGCGAGCCTCCAGAATTACCTCTTCCACCTTCGCAACCTCGAGGACCTCGGCTGGGAGTAGTCCTGGCCCATCCGCCCGCTATCGTCCTTCCAACCGTTGCAGCCGACACTTATGAGTGCCGGCAAGGAGTGCCGGCCTAGTTGACGGATTATGCCCAGGAGTGTCGGCCTCTTCTCGGCTTCTATCGAGAAGTGCCGGCTCGCATCGCCGATCGCGTCGCGAATTGTGGTGTAAGGGAGGTCTGATATAGGCACGGCCTCCGACCTAGAATCTCTTTCGACCAAGAGAAGGATTCGAGGGGACGGAGACCGCAATGGACACTGTACAGCAAGACGCGTTCGCAATGAAGGAGCTGCTCGACGAGGGCGGCGAGGGTCTGACCGGCCTCGCCCGCGCCCTCCTCGAGGCCGGCGTCAACGAGATGATGGCCGCCCAGGCCGACGCCGCCTGCGAGGCGACCGGCACGACGAGGAACGGCTTCCGCGAGAGGCGGCTCGAGACGCAGGTCGGGACCATCACGCTCAGGATACCGAAGCTGCGCCAGGGCACCTACTTCCCGGAGGGCCTGGTCGAGCGGTGGAGCCGGGTCGACCGCGCCGTGATCTGCGCGGTGGCCGAGATGTACGCGCTCGGCGTCTCGACGCGCAAGGTCGGCAGGGTCCTCGAGAGGATGGGCGCCGACCGGCTCTCCAAGGACGCCGTCTCTCGCATCTGCGCGGCGCTCGACGCCGAGGTGGCGGAGCTCAGGTCGCGCAAGCTGCCGCCCATGCGCTTCCCGTACCTGTGGGTGGACGCCACCTACGTCCCCTGCCGCAGGGGCGGCCACGGCGCCACGGCGGCCGTGGCCGCCGCCATCGCCGTCGGCGAGGACGGCGTGCGCCGCGTCGTGGGGCTCGCCTGCGTCGACACCGAGAGCTGCTCCAGCTGGAAGGGGTTCCTGCGCGGCCTGCGCGAGCGGGGCCTCTCCGGCGTGCAGTGCGTGACCTCCGACGCCCACGGCGGCATCGTCCGCGCGGTGCGGGAGCTCTTCCCGGGCGCCGCCTGGCAGAGGCGCGTGGTGCACCTCGAGCGCGACGTCATCGACGCGTGCCCGACGCGCGCGAAGAGGGCGGCCGCCGGGAGGGTGCTCCACGCGGTCTCCGACGAGGGCGACCCGGCGAGGGTCCGGGCCCTCTACCAGGCGGCCTGCGGCGTCATCTCGTCGCTGTCGCCGGACGCGGGGAGGATCATGGAGGGCGCCGAGGCGGACGCCCTGGCCTACCTCGACTTCCCCGAGGCCCATCGCCGCCGCATCAGGACCAACAACGTGCAGGAGCGCACGAACAGGGAGATCAAGCGCCGCACGCGGGTGGTCCAGAGCTTCCCCTCGGAGGAGGCGCTGATCCGCCTGGTGGGCGCGGTCTGCTGCGAGGCCACCGAGGACTGGTCCAGCAGGAGGTACATGGACCCGTCCGCGATCGAGGGTCTCTGGGAGGGGGAGGCGGCGCCGGCGCCCGACCCCACGGACGAGCAGCTGGGGAGGGCGAGGGCGAGGCTCGTGGCGCTCTCCGGACTTGACGAGGGGGCGCTAGCGGCGTAGGTTCAGCTCATCAGAGATTTCCGGGCGGAGGACCCTACACCACTTTTCGCGACACTACCGCATCGCCCGGTTTGCCGACACATATAAGTGCCGGCAAGGAGTGCCGTCCCAAAATGCGGTACGCGCCCTTCGGCGGCCCAAGACGAGAAGAACCTCGGTCTCGGCAGCAAAGGCCCCGCCGATTTCCTAAGCAGGAGTTCCGCGAAGCGCACTCCTGCGTGGAAATCGGCGGGGCCGTCAGTTACGACCAGAGGTTCTTCCCGCTACCCGACGAGCGTCCTCGTGATGCTTGCCGCGGCCGTCTTGCCGGCGCCCATGGCCAGGATGACCGTGGCCGCGCCGGTGACGATGTCGCCGCCGGCCCAGATACGCGGGTCGGAGGTGCGGCCGTCCTCGTCGGCGATGATGTAGCCCCACTTGTTGAGCTTGATGTCGCCGATCATCTTGGCGAACGGGTTGGCGTTGGTGCCGATGGCGGAGATGGCCACGTCACAGGGAATCTCCTCGATGGCGCCCTCGATGGGCACGGGGCGACGGCGCCCGGAGGCGTCGGGCTCGCCGAGCTCCATCTTCTGGACGCGCACCGCGCAGACGGCGCCGTCCTCGCCCTTCACGAACTCAAGCGGCGCGACGAGCGGCATGACCTCGACGCCCTCGGCCTTGGCGTGATGGAGCTCCGCGCGACGGGCGGGCATCTCGGCCTCGGTGCGGCGATAGGCGATGATCGCGCGCTCGGCGCCCAGGCGCTTGGCGGTGCGCACCGCGTCCATGGCGACGTTGCCGCCGCCAAAGACCACGACGTTCTTGCCGTGCTTGGTCGGCGTGTCGTACTCGGGGAACTTGTTCGCCTTCATGAGGTTCACGCGCGTGAGGTACTCGTTGGCGAAGAAGACGTTGGGGAGGTTCTCGCCGGGCACGTTGAGGAACTTGGGCAGGCCCGCGCCCGTGGCGATGTAGATGGCGTCAAAGCCCTCGGCGAAGAGCTCCTCGGCGTCGGTGATGCGGCCGACGACGGAGTTGTACTCAAACTTGACGCCCATCTCCTCCAGGCCGTCGATCTCGCGCTTGACGACGGCCTTGGGCAGACGGAACTCGGGGATGCCGTAGACGAGCACGCCGCCGCCGGTGAAGAAGGCCTCGAAGACGGTGACGTCAAAGCCGTTGCGGGCGAGCTCGCCGGCGCAGGTGATGCCGGACGGGCCGGAGCCCACGACGGCGACCTTCTTGCCGTTCTTGGGGGCCATCTTGGGCTTGGAGGCAAGCTCGGGCTGGTCACCGAGGAAGCGCTCCAGCTGGCCGATGGCCACCGGGTCGCCCTTCTTGCCGCGGATGCACTTGCCCTCGCACTGGTTCTCCTGCGGGCAGACGCGGCCGCAGATGGCGGGGAGCATCGAGTCCTCGCGGATGATGTCCAGCGCCTCGCCGAACTTCTCCTCGCGGATCTTCTCGATGAACTTGGGGATGTTGATGTTGACGGGGCAGCCGTCAACGCAGAACGGCTTCTTGCAGTCCATGCAGCGCTCGGCCTCGGCCAGCGCCATCTCCTTCGTGAAGCCCTTGTCGACGGGGCGGAAGTCGCACGCGCGCTCGGCTGCCGGCTCCTCGTTGTCCGGCGTGCGCGGGGACTTCATGTCCGGAACAAAGCGACCGTTTACCTGTGGCATGCGCAGTTCGCCTCCTCGTAGGCCTTGAGGGACTGGCCCTCCTCGGTGAGATACGCGGCCTGACGCGCGCGCAGGTCGTTCCAGTCGACCTTGGTGGCGTCAAAGTCGGGGCCGTCGACGCAGGCGAACTTCGTCTGGCCGTCGACCTCGACGCGGCAGCAGCCGCACATGCCGGTGCCGTCGACCATGATCGGGTTGAGCGACGCGGTGATCGGCGTGTTGTACTTCTCGGCCGTGAGGGCGGAGAACTTCATCATCGGCACGGGGCCGACGCAGAAGACCTGGGAGACGGCCTTCTCCTGGAGCAGGCGCTCGAGCGGCGCGGTGACCACGCCCTTCTCGCCATAGGAGCCGTCGTCGGTGGTGATGTGGATGTGGTCGTCCGGAAGGATCTCGCGGAACTGGTCCTCGAGGAGCAGGAGGTCCTTGGTGCGGGCGCCCATGATGGCGTGGACCTCGTGGCCGGTCTCCACCAGGTGGCGGGCAACCGGGAAGGCGATGGCGAGTCCGACGCCGCCGCCGATGACCGCGCAGGGACCGTCAGCCATCTCGGTGGGCATGCCCAGCGGACCGGTGACGTCCTTGATGGAGTCGCCAGCCTCGTAGCTCGAGAGCATCTCGGTGGTCTTGCCGATCACCATGAAGATGAACTCGACCCAGCCCTCCTCGGCGTTCCAGCCCGCAAGCGTGAACGGGACGCGCTCGCCCGTCTCGTTGGCGCGCACCATCAGGAACTGGCCGGCGTGTGCGTGCTTGGCCATCCTGGGCGCCTCGATGCGGAACTTGAACACCTTCTCAGAGAACTGCGTCTTTTCGAGGATCTTGTACATTAACCGAACTCCTCTCCTGCATTCCCTCTTGTGTTGAGGCCTCGGTCGAGGCCATTCCAACATTCTCAATTGTACCCCAGCGAGGGCGCATTGCCCGCTAGCGGGAAAGAAGTCCGGTAGGCGGCGAGGCGGAGGGGCGGTGAGACAGAGGGGACGCGAGACAAAGGGGCGGTGAGACAAATGAACCTGTCCCCTCTGTCTCGCCGCCCTACAGGCTCTGCTCCACGAGGTCCGCCGCGCGCTCGACGGTGAGCTCGAAGTCCTCGAGGAAGGAGCCCTTGAGCTCGCGCAGCACGTAGTCGGCGACCTGCATGCGTCCGGGCGGCCGTCCGATGCCAAACTGCACGCGGGCAAAATCGCGGCTGCCGAGCTTGTCGGCGATGGAGCGCAGACCGTTGTGCGCGTTGAGGCCGCCGCCCAGCTTGAGCTTGACCTCGCCCGCGGGCAGGTCCACCTCGTCGTGGACCACGAGGATCTCCTCGGGGCGCACCCGGTGGGCGCGCGCCAGCTTGGAGAGGGGTCCGCCCGAGGTGTTCATGTAGCTCATCGGCTTGGCGAGAAGAACCTCGCGCTTCTCGCCGTCCTTGTCGGTTGCCGTGATCGAGGCGACCTGCGCGCCGGCCTCGGACTTCCAGTAGCGCACCCCACGTCGCGCGGCGATGGCGTCAATGGTGGCAAAGCCGGCGTTGTGTCGGGTGCGGGCGTACTCGGCGTCGGGGTTGCCGAGGCCGCAGACAATCTTGATGGTGCCCGGCCTCGCGGCTGGTTTCTGTGCGGGCATGGCGCTCCTTCACGGACGCGGGGCCGCCTGAAGACGACCCCGCATGTGTTTCAGGTTTTCCGAAAACCTGTCCCATTTTCTCTGAACGAAAAAACACGTCCCCAATTTGCAGGTTAGATCTCGGCGCCCTGGCCGCCGAAGATCTCGGAGACGGAGCGGCGCATGTAGACGCTGTTGATGGCCTCGGCGAGCTCGTTGGCGACGGAGATCGACTTGATCTTGGAGCCCGGCTTGTTGGCGGCCTCGCAGGGGATGATGTCGGTGACCACGCACTCCACGAGCGGCGCGTCCTCGAGGCGCTGGATGGCCTCGCCGGAGAAGATGCCGTGCGTGGCGGAGACGTAGATGTCGCCGGCGCCCATCTCCTTGAGCTTGCGGACGGAGTTGCAGAGGGTGCCCGCGGTGTCGATCATGTCGTCGTTGACGATGCAGGTCTTGCCCTCGATGTTGCCGATGATGCCCATGACCTCGGACGCGTTGTGCTTGGGACGGCTCTTGTGGGCAATGGCGACCTCGCAGCCCAGGTAGTCGGAGAGGCGCTTGGCGACCTTGGCGCGGCCCATGTCGGGGGAGACCACGACGGTGTTCTCCCAGTCGAAGTCCTTCTCCTTGAAGTAGTCGCCGATGAGGTAGAGGGCGGTGAGGTGGGTCACCGGGATGTCAAAGAAGCCCTGGATCTGACCCTGGTGCAGGTCGATGGTGATGACCTGGTCCACGCCGGCGGCCTCGAGCAGGTTGGCCACGAGACGCGCGGTGATGGGCTCGCGCGCGGAGGCCTTGCGGTCCTGGCGGGCGTAGCAGTAGTGGGGGAGCACGGCGGTGAACTTAGAGGCGGAGGCGCGCTTGGCGGCGTCGGCGACGACGAGCGTCTCCATGAGGAGGTCGTTGACGTTGAGGCCCGAGAGCGACTGGATGAAGAAGACGTCGTCGCCGCGGATGGACTCGTCGAAACGGGCGTAGATCTCGCCGTTGGCGAACTTCTCGATCTTCAGGCCCTGCAGCTCGAGGTGCAGGATGTCGGCGATCTTCTGGGAAAGGGCCGGGTTGCCGGTGCCGGTGTAGAGCTTGATCTCCTTCTTCAGCGGCATGGGCTCACTCAGGTTCTCGTACATCTAGGCCTCACCTTTCTTGAGTCTCTCGAGACGCCGGGCGGCGTACCCCTCAACAATGCGCTCCTTGCTGCGCTCGAGATAGAGCGCGTCGGCAGGGACGTCCTTGGTGACGCAGGAGCTGGCGCCCACGAGGGCGCCGTCGCCGATGGTGACGGGCGCGACCATCATGGTGTCGGAGCCAACGAAGACGTTGTCGCCGATGACGGTGCGGTTCTTGTGCACGCCGTCGTAGTTGCACGTGATGGAGCCGCCGCCGATGTTGACGCCGGCGCCCATGGTGCAGTCGCCGATGTAGGAGAGGTGGGGGACCTTGGAGCCCACGCCGATCGTGGAGTTCTTGATCTCCACGTGCGTGCCCACGTGAGCGCCCTCCAGGACGTGGGCGCCGCCGCGCAGGTAGGCGCGCGGCCCGCAGGTGACGTCCTTCTCGATGGTCACGTCCACGCCGACGGTCTCCTCGAGGGTGACGTGGTCGGCGACGGTGCAGTCCGTGAGGCGCGTGTTGGGGCCGAGCACGCACTCCTCGCCCACGGTCGTGGCGCCCCAGAGCATCGTCATGGGGAGAAGGACGGTGTCGCGCCCGACGGTGACGTCGGGGCCCACCCAGGTGGTGGCGGGGTCGAGCATGGTGACGCCGTCGAGCATGAGGCGCTCGTTGATGCGGTCGCGCGCGAGCGCGGCAAGCTCGGCGAGCTGCACGCGGTTGTTGGCGCCGAGGCCCTCGCGGTAGTCCTCGCAGTGGACGATCGTGGTGGCGTGGCCGTGGCCGCGCAGGATCTCCACCATGTCGGGGAGGTAGTACTCGCCCTGGGCGTTGTCGTTGCCGATCTCCCCCACGTGGGCGGCGAGAAGCGCGCCGTCGAAGGCATAGCAGCCGGCGTTGCACTCCAGGAGCTGCGCATCCTGCTCGGGGGTGCAGTCCTTCTGCTCGACGATGCGCGCCACCGTGCCGTCCTCGGCGAGCTCGATGCGGCCGTAGCCGTGCGGGTCGGGCGGGGTCATCGTGAGGACGGAGGCGGCGTGGCCGCCGTCCGCCACGGAATCGGCGAAGGCGCGGACGGTCTCGGGCTCGATGAGCGGCAGGTCGCCGTTGAGGATGACGACGGGCCCGGCGTCGATGCCGGTCGCCTCGAGCGCCACGCGGACGGCGTGGCCGGTCCCCAGGCGCTCCGCCTGCTCGACGAACTCGACGTTCTTCTCGTTGGCAAGATGGTCCCGCACCTCTTGGGCACCGTTGCCCACGACCACCACGATGCGCTCGGCGCCGGCAACACGCGCGGCGCGCGTGACCCACGAGACGAGCGGGCGGTCGAGGAGCTTGTGCATTACCTTGGGGTGACGGGACTTCATGCGCGTTCCCTCGCCGGCGGCGAGGATGATCGCGGTCATGGGCATGGGCTGAGCCTCCAAGCGCTGTGTTGTCCCAACGTATAGTCATCATGATAGCTCAGCCGCGCGGAAATGCGGCGCCGTGTCCGCCCGTTGACGCCGAATTCTCAGACGCTCCGAGAAAAGTGAGGCGCTTTGGGTTTGCGTCGAGAATATGTGGGTAACAGATAGTCGTTTTGTTATCCTACGTGTCCTGCCGAGAAGAACGGCGGGGCAGGGAAGGGGCCGCCCCATGTGCACGGGGATTCGCTTCACCGACGCCAACGGCGCCATGTACTTCGGTCGCAACCTGGACTGGACCCAGGGCTATGGCGAGCGTGTGGTGATGACCCCTCCTGCGGCGCGCGTCCCGGCCGCCTTCGAGCGGCCGGATGACCTCGAGCGGGGTCACGCCGTCATCGGCATGGGCATCCTCGTGGGCGGCGTGCCGCTCTACTTTGACTGCGGCAACGACGCCGGTCTTGCCGTCGCCGGCCTCAACTTCCCTCAGAGCGCCCGCTACGCCGCGGCCCCGACGGACGGGGGCGTGAACGTTGCGGCCTACGAGTTCCCCTACTGGGTGGCGCGGAACTTCTCGAGTCTGGACGACGTGCGCGCCGCGCTCGCGCGCGTGACCGTCGTGGCGCGCGCGGTGAACGAGCGGCTGCCCGTCGCGAACCTCCACTGGATCATCGGCGACGCCACCGGCAGCGTGGTCGTCGAGTGCCTGGAGGGCGGCCTGCGCGTGTGGGAGAACGACGTCGACGTGCTCACCAACGAGCCGGACTTCGGCTGGCAGCGCCAGAACCTGCGGAACTACCTGACGCTCTCCGAGGACGAGCCCGGCCAGGCCGCGTGGGGAGGGGCGGGGCTCGCCCCGTTTGGCTCCGGCATGGGGATGCACGGCATGCCCGGCGACTACAGCGGTCCTTCTCGCTTTGCGAAGGCGGCGTTCGTGAACACGCACTATCCCGTTCAGGACGGGGAGCGCGCCAACGTCACGCGGCTCTTCCGCACCCTCGGGTCGGTGGCGGTGCCGGACGGCTGCGCGCGCATGGGCGACGGCGCCTTCGAGCGGACGCTCTACACGAGCTGCTTCTCCGCCGCGAGCCTCACCTACTACCACGCGGCCTATGACGACCTCGCGATCAAGGCGTACCCGCTCTCGGGGTGCGACCTTGCGGGCACAGAGCCGGTGGTCGTGGAAGCGGCGGCGTAGCGCAGGGCGGCCCGCGGCACGCCCCGGGCCGGGCGAAAGCAAACGAACAAGGAGAAGACCCATGAGCAATCCCACCTCAGCGGCGGGCGGGGAGGGCGCTGTCGCGTCGTCCCCCGCAGCCGAGAAGTTCCTCGTCCTTCCCGTCATCATCTTGATCCTCGCCCAGATGGGCACGACGGGCGACAACGGCGCCCTGTCGCTGGCCGCCTCGGCCCTCACGAGCGACCTCGGCGCCACGACGTCTGACATCCAGCTCGCCAACATGATCTACCCGCTCGTGGGCGGCGCCTTCATGATCGCCGGCGGCCTTCTGGGGACCATCCTCGGCTGGGCGCGGACGTTCCGCGCGGGCGCCGTCGTGTGCGCCGCGGGCGAGGTGGCGCTCGCGCTCGCGCCGAACATGGCCGTCTTCATCTGGGTGGGGCGCGTCCTCGTGGGGCTCGGCGCGAGCCTGCTCGTCCCCTCGATCCTCGGGCTCATCCCCGTGCTCTACAGCGGCCGCAACCGCATGGTTGCCTTCGGCTGCGTCGGCGCGGCGTCCGGACTCTCCGCCGTGCTGCCGCTCGTGCTGGGCATGGTCATGGAGAGTGCCGGGATGAAGCCGACCTTCCTGCTGCTCGCGGCCTACTTCGCGGTGGTGGCGGCGCTCTCGCTGCGGCTCCCGCGCGCGGCGTCCGCGGGCGAGAGGCTCGCGTTCGACGGAATCGGCGTGACCCTCGCCGCGCTGGGGCTGTTCCTCTTCCTGATCGGCCTCTCCAACGTGTCCGCCTGGGGCCTCATCACCCCGTTCGAGCGCTGCCCGTTCACGATCTTCGGCATCTCGCCGGCCCTGCCGGTGATGGCGTGCGGCATCGTGGTGCTCGTGGTCCTCGTGCGGGTGGAGCGCCGCGTGGAGGAGAAGAACGGCATCGCGCTCCTGCCGAGCTCCTTCCTGCGGACGCCGCAGGTGCTCGCCGGTCTTGCCGCCAACGCGATCATGTTCTTCTTCATGGGCGCGCAGTCCATCCTCATGGCGCCCTACCTGCAGCTCGTTGCCGGCTGGTCGCCCGTCGACGTGGGCGTCATCTCAATCGTGACGGGCGTGCCCACCTTCGCCTTCTCGCTGGGCATCCCCAAGCTGCTCCCGCACGCCAACCCGCGCCACGTCATCCAGGCGGGCTATCTCGAGATGGCGCTCGCCCTCGGCGTCATGGCCCTCTCGGTCACGACGGACGGCGCCAGCGCGGCCGGCGTCTACGCGGGCGCGTTTCTCGCCGGCATGGGGGCGGGCACGGTGGCCTCGCACGCGAGCAACATCGTCGCCCTTGCCCTGCCGGAGCGTGACGCCTCCCAGTCGGGCGGCATCCAGAGCACGATGCGCAACGTCGGCCAGGCGTTCGGCGTGGCGCTGCTCGGCGCGGTGCTGCTCTTTGGGATGACCAACGCCATGCACGCGGGGATCGCGGGCGACGCGGCCCTGTCCCCGGAGGTGCGCGGGCAGCTCTCCAACATGAGCGTTGACCTCGAGAGCAACGACGAGTTCGAGCGGCAGCTCGATCAGGTCGATCTGACCCAGGACGAGCGCGACGAGCTGGTCAGGCTGGATGCTCAGGCCCGCTTCGACTCCACGCGCGCCGCCTATGCGGTGGGGGCCGTCATCGTGCTTCTCGGCCTCGCGACCACCCCGATGATCACGAAGCGCTAGGCGGCGAGCACTCACGCGTCCGGGTCGACGATGTAGCGCAGCGAGAGGAGGAAGAGCGCGCTGATGGCGAGGCAGGCGAACTTGCCCGTCGCGTCGATCAGGAGCTTGCACGCCACGGCGCCGACGCAAAACGACGCGACGAGCCCGGCGTAGCGAGCCGATCGATGCAGCTCGTGACGGTCCTTCTCGAAGATGCCGTCGTAGAGCGTCTCCCCGAGGGAGCGCAGGTTGCCGGTGCAGAAGACGCTCGCGTACGCCGACCTGGTCCCGAACTGCCGGAAGTTCTCGTACGAGACGGCGGCGCAGAACGAGATGGCACTGTTGACGAGCAGGTCGGGCGCGCCCTCCGGCAGGAGCGCCACGACGGCGAACGCAACGGCCTCGAAGACGGCGACCCATCGCTGCATGCGGTGGGTCGCCCTTCCGTGCACGCGGACGAGGACGTGGCGCGAGAGCATGATGCCGGCGACGAAGGCGAGGATGGACACGAGGTAGTGCGACACGCCGAGCCACGCCCCCTCGGCGAGGTTCATGCAGAGCAGGACGATGTTGCCGGTCTGCCCCGTCGCAAAGACGTGGTCGTGCAGCAGGTACGAGTACGCGTCCATGAACCCGCCCGCGCAGATGACGATGAGCCCGAGCCGCACGGGCACCTTGGTCCTTCTTGCCGCCGCCTGTTCCGCCATGCTCCCTCTTTCGCTCGACGCCGCGTCCGCCGCGTGTCATGCTAGGGCAAAACGTTCGGGCGGCGCGACAGTTTGCCGGAGGGAAACACGATGGGTGATGACCCGGCCATGGCGGGCGAGAAGAACGTCGAGCTGAGGCGTGACGCCGAGGGGCTCGCGCTCGTGGGCGACGGCATGGTGCTGCGCGCGGATTTCGCGCGCCTGCTGCCCCGGCTGCGCCCGGACCGCCTGGGGCGAGAGCTGCTCGTGCGCGCGGCGCGCGTGCGCGGCGTCCCCGATCCGCGCGCCGTTGACGCCACGGCGGGGCTCGGGGAGGACTCGCTGCTTCTGGCGGCGGCGGGGTTTGCGGTCGCGATGTTCGAGCAGGACCCGGTGATCGCGGCGCTCCTGCGCGACGCGCTCGAGCGGGCGGCTGACGACCCGAGGCTCTCGGGTATCGTGGGACGGATGGAGCTCGTGGAGGGCGATTCAGTCTTTGGGCTGCGTGCGCTGGGCTTCTCGCCCGACGTGGTGTTTCTGGACCCGATGTTTCCCGAGCGCACCAAGAGCGCGGCGGTGAAGAAGAAGTTCCAGCTTCTGCACCATCTCGAGCGGCCGTGCGACAACGAGGGGGAGCTGCTGGACGCTGCGCTGGCGGCGCGCCCGCGAAAGGTCGTCGTCAAGCGGCCGCCCAAGGGGCCGTGGCTCGCGGGCGCCAAGCCGAGCCATTCCGTTGCGGGCAAGGCGGTCCGCTATGACGTCATCGTGCCGCCGCGGGACAGCGGGGAACATCCTGCGTAATCCGTCGATTGTCGGTGATTTCTGGGGGAGGGGTTAAGTACTGCCCGTCAGATAGCATTTTTTGACCTGCGGTTTCGTGGTGGCTCAAGAGCCTGTACTCAACGTGTTCGTCAAAAATCACCGACAATCGGAGCGCGTGCCCGCGCGCCGCCGTCAAAGGGGCGTCCCACGCCTCCGCCCGACCTCGTCTCCGGTAGAATTGGGGCATCGATTCCCCGTTCAAAGGAGCTGGCATGGACCTCCCGAACAAGCGCCCGGACAACATGGAGCGCATCACCACCCCCGAGCTTGCGCAGGCCTTCATCGATGAGCAGGTCGAGGCCGTCCGCGCGCAGGTCGGCGACAAGAAGGTCCTGCTGGCCCTCTCCGGCGGCGTGGACTCCTCCGTGGTGGCCGCGCTGCTGATCAAGGCCATCGGCAAGCAGCTCATCTGCGTGCACGTGAACCACGGCCTCATGCGCAAGGGCGAGTCCGAGCAGGTCGTCGACGTCTTCAAGAACCAGATGGACGCCAACCTCGTCTACGTTGACGCCACGGACCGCTTCCTCGACCTGCTGGCAGGTGTGGCCGAGCCCGAGCGCAAGCGCAAGATCATCGGCGCCGAGTTCATCCGCGTCTTCGAGGAGGAGGCCCGCAAGGTCGCCGACGACGTGGACTTCCTGGCGCAGGGCACCATCTACCCCGACATCGTCGAGTCTGACGGCGTGAAGGCCCACCACAACGTGGGTGGCCTGCCCGACGACCTGCAGTTCGAGCTCGTGGAGCCCGTTCGCCTGCTCTTCAAGGACGAGGTCCGCGTGGTGGGCCGCGCGCTCGGCCTGCCCGAGGGCATGGTCGAGCGCCAGCCGTTCCCTGGCCCGGGCCTCGGCGTGCGCTGCCTCGGCGCCATCACCCGCGAACGCCTGGAGGCACTGTGCGAGGCCGACGCCATCCTGCGCGAGGAGTTCGCTGAGGCGGGCCTGGTCGGCAAGGTCTGGCAGTACTTCGTCGTGGTGCCCGACATGCGCGCGACCGGCGTGCGCGACGGCAAGCGCGCCTACGACTGGCCGGCCATCATCCGCGCCGTCAACACCGTCGACGCCATGACCGCCACCGTGCCCGAGCTCGACTGGGCGCTGCTCAAGAAGATCACCGACCGCATCTTGGCCGAGGTGCCGGGCATCTGCCGTGTGACGTACGATCTCACGCCCAAGCCCGTCGGCACAATCGAGTGGGAATAAGTAATTTAACTAAATTAACGGGTGCCCCGTCGCTTCCGAGTGGCGGGGCACCCGCTTTACCAGCGAGAAGAACGGAGACTTGATGGACCTCGCGGAAGTGCGGCAGCGCATGGCCGACGGTCGGCTCTACGCTTGCAACAGCCCCGAGCTCTTTGCTGAGCAGGAGCGCCGGCGCGACGTGCTGGACGCTTACAACGCGCTGCCGTTCAGCAGCTCCGAGGAGCGCGACGCGCTTCTCGCCAGGCTCGTCGCCGAGGTGGGCGAGGGCTGCATGATCGAGCCGCCGTTCCACGCCAACTGGGGCGGCGCGAACCTGCACCTGGGCAACAACGTCTACGCCAACATGGGCCTCACGCTGGTGGACGATGCGGACATCTTCATCGAGGACGACGTCATGATCGGTCCCAACGTCACCATCTGCACGGCGTCGCACCCCGTCTCGCCGCGTCTGCGCGCAAAGGGCCTGCAGTACAACAAGCCCGTCCGCATCTGCGCAGGCGCGTGGCTCGGTGCGGGATGCGTGGTGCTGCCGGGCGTGACGGTGGGCGCGGGCTCGGTGATCGGCGCGGGAAGCGCGGTCACGCGTGACGTGCCTGCCGGTGTGGTTGCCGTGGGCAACCCGTGCCGCGTGCTGCGCGAGATTTGCGAGAAGGACGATCGCGTCTACGACCACAACAGGCCGGTCGAGAAGCCCTGGTTCGATGCGTGACGCTGGTTTGCTGCGTGACCTGGCGGTTGCCGGTCGCTCGCTTGAGCGTGCCGAGAGGACTCGCCATGCTGCGGAGGGAGCCCATGACCCTACGGCCACGCCGTACTTCGTGCTCGAGGATCTCCTCGGAGGGTTGGATCTCGTCGCCGACTCTCATCTGCTCGACGTGGGCTGCGGCGCCGGCCGCGTGCTCGCATACTTTGTGGGTGCGGCGCTGCCCGGGCACGTGACGGGCGTTGAGCTGGACCCGGCGCTCGCGGCGGAGGCGGCCGCGTGGTCCGCGCGCTATCCCAACGTGAGCGTGGTCGCGGGCAGCGCGCTCGACCTCCCGCTCGCCGACTATACGCATGTCTATCTGTTCAATCCGTTTGACACGCCGGTGCTCGCGGCGTTTCTCGACAAACTGGAGTGCGAGGCCGTGGGCCCCGTGACGCTCGTGCACATGTCGGACAACGGCGAGTGGCCGGCCTATGTCGGCCGAGCGCGCTGGACCGTGCTGCGCGAGGGCACCTTCGAGCTGCCGGGCGAGGAGGGCGACTGCCCGCAGCACTTCACGGTAAGACAACTCGATTTCACGTAGGGGACCGATTTCACATCAGTTGCCGTTTTTTCGCTTGCGCTACGTTGAAGGTGCTATACAATCCTCCCAACTGGAAACGTTTCCAATCCGAAGAGGGAAACGAGGAGCGAGAAAGGAACGCCCATGAGCACGTGGCTCGACGACGCGGTCTTCTACGAGATCTACCCGCAGAGCTTCAACGACACCAACGACGACGGCATCGGTGACCTTCAGGGCATCATCGAGAAGCTCGACTACGTGCGCGAGCTGGGTGCTAACGCTCTCTGGCTCAACCCGTGCTTCGCGTCCCCCTTCGGCGATGCGGGCTACGACGTGGCAGACTACTGCCAGGTGGCCCCGCGCTACGGCTCCAACAAGGACCTCGAGCGGCTCTTTGCTGAGGCGCATGCCCGTGACATGCATGTTCTTCTCGACCTTGTGCCCGGGCACACCTCCATCGAGCATCCCTGGTTCAAGGAGTCCTGCCGGGCCGAGCCCAACGAGTTCTCGGGCCGCTACGTCTGGACCGATGACGTATGGACCCCGGTGGGCGACGTCCCGGGTGTGAACGGCGTGCTGCGCGGCATCGCAGAGCGCAACGGTGCCGTGGCCGTGAACTTCTTTGCTTTCCAGCCTGCTCTCAACTACGGCTTCTATCGCGTGACCGAGCCCTGGCAGAGCGCGATGGACTCGCCGGAGGCTCTTGCCACGCGCCAGGCCATGAAGGACGTCATGGCGTTCTGGCTGGACCGCGGCTGCGATGGCTTCCGTGTGGATATGGCGGGCTCGCTCGTGAAGGACGATCCCGAGCAGGAGGGCACGATCGCCCTCTGGCAGGACATGCGCGCGTTCCTGGACGAGCGCTACCCCAACGCCGTGCTCATCTCCGAGTGGGGCGAGCCCGACAAGACCATCCGCGCGGGCTTCCACATGGACTTCCTGCTGCAGTTTGGCACGTCGCACTACATGGACCTCTTCCGCTGCGAGCACCCGTGGTTCGCGCGAGAGGGCGCGGGCGACGCGAGTGAGTTTGTGGCCACGTACCGCCGCAACATGGAGCTCACGGACGGCAAGGGCCTCATGTGCATCCCGTCTGGCAACCACGACATGGACCGCATGCGCAAGTTCCTTGACCCGGAGGAGATGAAGCTGGCCTTTGCCTTCATCCTGTCCATGCCGGGATGCCCCTTTGTCTACGCCGGAGACGAGATTGGCATGCGCCATCTGGACGTGATCTCGGTCGAGGGCGGCTACCAGCGCACGGGTGCGCGTTCGCCGATCCAGTGGGACGCGGCCGAGCCCAACTACGGCTTCTCCGGCGCGCCCGCCGACGCGCTCTACATCCCGCAGGACGCGGGCGACGACGCGCCCACGGTGGCGGCCCAGATGGCTGACGAATCCTCGCTCTGGCGCGAGGTCCAGCGGCTCGTCGCGCTGCGCCGCTCCACGCCGGCGCTCGGCGTGAACGCGTCTGTGGACTTCGTCTACTGCGAGAAGGACGCGTATCCGCTCGTCTACCTGCGATCCGTTCGCGAGGAGGGCGGCCAGCGCGTGCTGGTGGCGCTCAACCCCGCCGCGCGCGAGGTCGAGGTTCCGTGCGACTTCGAGGCTGCGCGCGTGCTCTACGCGCTGGGTGACGAGGCCTATCTTGCCGGTGGCGTGCTGCATGTTCCCGCCGCCTCCGCCACGTTCTTCGAGCTCTAGGGAGTGCGTGACGCGGGGCCGGGCTGGCTCGCCCCGTCCCCGCGTCACGCCCTAGAATCGCCGAGACAGAGCATCCGGACGGAATCGACCCCTTGGAGCGTCAGTTCTGTCCGAATCCTCTGTCTCGACGCTCGGTCGTGGGCCGTTCGTCACGGTTCGTCACGCAAAGGTCCCCTCGCGCAGCTCCCGGTACGCCCGATCGAGCTCCTCGTTGGTGTTCATGACGATGGGGCCGCCCCAGGCGATTGGCTCCCGGAGCGGCTGGCTTGCGACGTAGAGAACCTCCGCTCCGCCGTCGCCCGCGGCGATGGTCAGCCGGTCGCCCCTCGTGAGGCGTGCCGCCGTCTTTTCCGAGACGGGCTCGCCCGCAACGCGCACGCTGCCCGTCAGCGTGAAGACGAAGGCGGTGCGCTCGGGGTCGAGCACGAGCGAGGTCTCAGATTCCGGCTCAAGATGGATGTCATAGTAATCGAGAGGCAGGTAGGACCCCTCAAAGCCATGGACGTCCCCATATGTTCCCGCGAGGACGCGCAGGCGGCCGCCCGCAAGCGTAACCTCGGGGATGCTCTCGCGACGGATGGCGTGATAGCTCGGGGGAACCATCTTGTCCCGTGCGGGGAGGTTGAGCCAGAGCTGGACCCCGAGCAGGCGCGTGACGCCCGGCATCATCTCCTCGTGCAGGATGCCGGAGCCCGCCGTCATCCACTGGACCTCGCCGTCGCGCACGGTGTCCTCGTGTCCGAGGCTGTCGCGATGCCGCATGGCCCCACGCGCGATGAAGCTGATCGTCTCGATGCCGCGGTGCGGATGCAGTGGGAAGCCGGCCTCCCAGTCCGCGGGGTCGGTGCTGTCAAATGAGTCGAGCATGAGGATGGGGTCAAAGCGCTCGGTTGTCTGCGGTCCGAGTACGCGCACGAGGCTCACGCCGCCCCCGTCCTCAGTGCGAAAACCCCCTCACGCGCTCAGCAACGGTGCGTTCCATCGGGTACCTCCCATTCGTGTCCTGACGGGCCTATACCCGACGTTCCCCGGATAATTCATATGCTATTGAGATGCTCACATTTTGTGCATCGGCTGCGGGCGGGGCGTGGCGAGAGGGCGGGGCGGCGGGACCTCCGTCCCGACCCGCGTGTCAAATTGGCGTTGAGGGGCGCTCGTCCTTCTCGGCTGCTATGCTTAGCTGCGGATATCCAGCCCTGTCAACGCCACGCAAGGGGGACCAATGCTCAAGGACAACGCCATCTGGATGGGCGTGGGCGCCGAGCCCGACAACAAGCCCGTCAGCCTGCTGCTCGACCAGGCCAACCGCCACGGCCTCATCGCCGGCGCGTCCGGCACGGGCAAGACCGTGACGCTCAAGCTCATGGCCGAGGGCTTCTCCAAGGCGGGCGTCCCCGTCTTCATGGCCGACGTCAAGGGCGACATCACCGGCATGTGCTCGGCCGGCGAGGACACCGAGGACATGCAGAAGCGCATCAATAAGTTCGGCCTTGAGGGCTTTGCCTACGAGGGCTGCCCCGTGCGCCTGTGGGACATGCTCGGCGGACAGGGGATTCCGGTGCGCATCACCGTCTCCGACATGGGTCCCTCGCTCCTCTCGCGCCTGCTCGAGCTCACCGAGGTCCAGGAGGGCGTGCTCGACATCGTCTTCCGCATCGCTGACGACAAGAACCTCCTGCTGATCGATCTCAAGGACCTGCGGTCGATGCTCAACTACGTGGCCGAGAACGCCAAGGAGTACGAGACCACCTATGGCAAGGTCTCAAGCCAGTCCGTGGGAGCCATTCTGCGCAAGCTCATCTCGATCGAGGACGAGGGCGGTGACGTCTTCTTCGGCGAGCCGGACCTCGACCTCGCCGACTGGTTCGCGTGCGCTCCGAACGGGCAGGGCTACGTGAACGTCCTCAATGCCGCCAAGCTCATCCAGAGCCCGCAGATCTACGCGATGTTCCTGCTGTGGATGCTCTCGGAGCTCTTTGACACGCTGCCGGAGGAGGGCGATCTCGAGAAGCCCAAGTTTGTCTTCTTCTTCGACGAGGCGCACCTGCTCTTCAACGACATGCCGGGCGAGCTTCTGGATAAGATCGTCCAGGTGGTCAAGCTCATCCGCTCCAAGGGCGTGGGCGTCTACTTCATCACGCAGAGCCCGAGCGACATCCCCGACGAGGTGCTCGCCCAGCTCTCCAACCGCGTGCAGCACGGCCTGCGCGCCTACACGCCGGCCGAGCAGAAGGCGGTGCGCGCCGCCGCGCAGTCGTTCCGCGAGAACCCGGCGTTCAAGAGCGAGGACGTCATTCTGGAGCTGGGCACCGGCGAGGCGCTTGTCTCGTTCCTGAACAAGGACGGCCAGCCCGAGGTCGTGGAGCGCGCCAAGATCCTGCCGCCGCAGTGCCTCATGGCCGCCGCGCCCGAGACCGACCTCAACGCCGCGCTCGACGCCCAGTCCGACCTCATGGAGAAGTACGGCGAGGCCGTGGACCGCGAGAGCGCCTTCGAGCAGCTGAGCGAGGAGGCCGAGAAGGACGAGGAGGCCGAGCGCCTCGCTGAGGAGCGCGCGGCCCTTGAGAAGGAGAAGGCCGAGCTCGAGAAGCTGAAGGCCAAGGAGGCAGCCAAGGCTGAGCGTGAGGCCGAGCGCGCCGCCGCCAGGGCCGAGAGAGAGGCCGAGAAGGCCGCGGAGCGCGAGGCCCGCGCCCGCGAGAAGCAGCAGGAGCAGATGATGAAGGGCATCGGCAAGATTGCCAGCCAGATCTTCGGCACCTTCGGCCGCGAGGCCACGCGCCAGATCACCCGCAATCTCTTTGGCGGTCGCCGCCGTTAGGGCGTGCCACTGGCGTCAGGTTTATTTGGCACGCGTAGGCCGCGTGCCAAATAAACCTGACGCCAGTGGCACGCCCGTCCCCTTTTACGCGCGGCGTCTGAGCTGACGCTCGCGCATCTCGCTCACCTCGGAGATCACCCAGAAGGCCGTGGGGTCGACGGACGTTATCATCTCGCGGATGGCCCAGAGCTTGCGCCGGGGGATGACGCTGAGCAGCGCCCTGCCCTCCTGACGCGTGTAGCCCTGCTCGATGGGGATCACGGTGACGCCCGCGTCCTGCTCCCGCAGGATGTTCTCGCGAATCGCCTCATGCTCGGTCGAGAAGATGAGAAGCTGGACCTGCGAGCGGCCCATGACCATGACCCGGTTCATCACGATGGTGAGCAGCGTCAGGGCGAGCACGCCCAGCAGCACCTGCTCGAAGTTGGAGAAGGGGAGCTGGCAGGCGATGACGCAGGCGTCGATCGCCCAGAGCAGGGCCGAGACGCTGGCGTGCAGGTACTTGTGCGCGATGAGGGCGATGATGTCGCTGCCGCCCGACGAGCCGCCGGCGCGCAGGATGAGCCCCGTTCCAGCTCCCATGAGCGTCCCGGCGCAGACCGCCGCGAGCATGGGCTCCTCGGTGAGGTGACCAAACGGCAGCGTCTCAAGGGCGGACATGGCAAGCGGGTAGGCGATGGTGCTGAAGATGGTCGACGCGGCGAAGCGCCGCCCGAGGATGAGCGCGCCCAGCAGGAAGAGCACCCCGTTGACGGCCAGCACCACGAGTGAGAGCGGCAGGGGCGCCAGATGGGTGATCACGAGCGAGATGCCGGTCGACCCGCCGAGCACGAGGCCGTGCGGGACGATGAAGAAGGTGACGGCAACGGCCACGAGCACGTTGCCGAGCGCAATAGAGAGTAACTTGATCAGCCTGTGCGACATGGTTCTCCATCTGTGCGTTGGGGCAATTCCCAATGTACCGATGGGCAGCCCCTTTGTCATGTCATCAGGCCTGCGCGGCCCATTCGCGGAGAAGCGCGCGGTAGCGTCCGGCATAGCGGCTCCCGCGCTGCCAGATGAGCGAGAAGTCATGCTCGATGGGAAGGTCCCTCGGCGTCACGTCCACAAGCGTCCCGGCCGCGAGCTCTCGCTCAACGGCCACGCGGTAGAGAAAGCTCACGCCCGCCCCGGCGGCCACGCAGGCCTTGATCGCGGGGATGCTCGCGAGCTCGATGACGCCGGCGAAGTCATCCACGGAGAGGTCTCGCGCCGCGAGGTGGCGCTCGAGGATCTCTCGGGTGCCCGAACCCGGCTCGCGCAGCACGAGCCGCCGGGCGAGAAGTTCGGTGACGCTTGCGGGGCGCCTCCCGGAGGCCGCCACTGCCAGGTACGGCTCGCGCGAGAGGACCTCGCCCTCGAAGAGCTCCCCGTCGAACGAGCCCTCAACCAGCGCGAAGTCGATCTCTCCGGCCTCGATGAGCTCCACGAGCTCGGCCGTGTTGCCCGTGCGCAGGTAGATGTGCTCGTCCGGGTGACGTCCCAGGTGCTCTGCCAGCAGGCGCGGCGCCACGTAGTCCGCAATCGTGCGGGTGCAGCCGAGGCGTAGCGGCGGGCGTCCGTCCTTCTCGTCCCGCAGGGACCCAAGCTCTGCGCGTAGTCGCATCTCGTCGTTCTCCGCTACGTCAAGCGCGCGGTAGAGCAGATGCCCCGCCGGCGTTGGCTCCACGCCGCGGCCGGCCTTCGAGAAGAGGGCGCAGCCGTAGTGTGCCTCGATCTGTCGAATGTGTTGCGAAACCGCCGGCTGGGTGACGTGCAGCTGCTCCGCGGCGCGCGTGAAGCTGCCGGAGCGATACACGGCGAGGAACGTGTGCGTGCGGTAGTCGAGCATGTCCCCGTCCTCCGGATATCGATAGAAACGCTTATGGGTTCATAAGCAATACGACAGAAAGAATTATATATACAGGGAGTAGGCTTGCGTCAGACAGCTAGGCCGACGGAGGGACATCCGCATATGGAACTCATCAAGGACTTTGGAAAGATGTGGAGAGGCGTGCTGTTTGCGCTGGCCATCGCCGTGCCGGCATGGCTTCTGGGCAAGCGGTTCGAGGTCATTGGGGGCCCGGTCTTCGCCATCCTCATCGGCATGGTGCTCGCCCTGCTGGTGCCGGCCGAGAAGGGCGACCCGCTTGCCGCCGGCGTCAAGTTCACGTCCAAGAAGGTGCTTCAGTGGGCGGTCATCCTGCTGGGCTTCGGCCTCAACCTCGCCCAGATCGCGCGGGTGGGCCTGACGTCGCTTCCCATCATCCTCTCGACCATTGCCACCTCGCTCATCGTCTCGTACGCGCTCTGCCGCACGCTCAACATCCCGAGCAAGATCTCCACGCTCATCGGCGTGGGATCTTCCATCTGCGGCGGCTCGGCCATCGCGGCCACCGCTCCCGTGATCGAGGCGGACGACGAGGAGATTGCCCAGGCCATCAGCGTGATCTTTCTCTTCAATGTGATCGCCGCGCTCGTGTTCCCCACGCTCGGCGGGATGCTCGGTCTCACCAACGAGGGCTTCGGGCTTTTCGCGGGCACGGCGGTGAACGACACCTCCTCCGTCACCGCGGCCGCGGCCGCGTGGGACGGCATGCACCCTGGCGCCAACACGCTCGATGCCGCCACTATCGTGAAGCTCACGCGCACGCTGGCCATCATCCCCATCACGCTGGCGCTCGCGTTCTGGCAGCTCCGTCAGGTCCGCCGCGAAGGCGGCGAGGCGAGAAACACCTTCAGCCTGCGCCGGGCGTTCCCGACGTTCATCGTGTTCTTCGTGCTGGCGAGCGTGGTGACCACGGTCTTTGCGCTGCCGGCGGCCGTGACCGCCCCCATCAAGGAGCTCTCCAAGTTCCTCATCGTCATGGCGATGGCGGCGATCGGCTTCAACACCAACATCGTCAAGCTCGTGCGCACGGGCGGCAAGCCGATCCTCATGGGTCTCTGCTGCTGGGTTGCCATCGCGTGCGTGAGCCTGGGCATGCAGCATCTCCTCGGCATCTGGTAGTCGGGTGCGGGCCGTGCCGCTGGCGTCAGGCTTATTTGGCACGCGCGGACCGCGTGCCAAATAAGCCTGACGCCAGCGGCACGGGAGAGAAACCCGTCCCCGATTACCGCGCCCAGGCGCGGAGCTCGTCTGCGCTGGGATTTCCGTTTAGCATCCTGCCCCCGAGGACCGTGGCGCCCGGCGCGAGCGACGCCATGCGCTGCGGCGCCTTGCCCAACCCGCTGCTGCCGCTCGTGGCAAACGGGATGACCTTCTTGCCGGAGAGGTCGTGCGCCTCGAGGAAGGTGTCGATGATGCGCGGCTCAACGTACCACCAGATGGGGAAGCCCACGAATACGGTGTCGTAACCGCTCACATCGAGAGCGTCGCCCGCAATGGCCGGGCGGCACTTCTCGTCGGCCATCTCATGTGAGCTGCGGCTGTTCTTCTCGCGCCAGTCGAGGTCGGCGGCGGTGTAGGGCTGCTCGGGCACGATCTCAAAGAGGTCAGCGCCGACGGCCTCCGCCAGCCTGCGAGCGACGCGCGCCGTCGTGCCGGTGGCCGAGAAGTACGCAACGAGGGTTCTCATGACAGCTCCAATCATATAAGAAACACTGCGTCGCTTATATGATACCCCACCGATGTTCAGGCTAACCACTTTGCGAAGACTCCGTCTGTCTTAGCGGCTGCGGGACGCTTCTCGTGATATCAAGGTAGCCGGCCGACTCCCCGCGCTCCTTGGGAAGACAGACATTTGCGTTGTTGTCCGGTCGTACCGGGCGGGGATTCTACGAGCACGTCTCCGGCGTGCTGGACGCCGCGTAGCGGCGAGCGTATGCGGCTGTCGTCCTTGCGATGGCAGAGGCGCGCTGGGAGATTGGCTGCGGCATCGTGGAGCAGCGGGGCGGGGCCGAGCGCGCGGAGCACGGTGAGGCGCCGGTCAAGGAGCCCTCCCGACGGCTTGGGGGGACTTTGGGAAGGGGTTTGACGAGCGCAATTTCCGCTTCACGCGTCGGTTCTATCTCGCGTTCCCGATTCGGAACGCGCTGCGTACCGAATTGAGCTGGACCCACCATCGTCGGCTTATGCGCGTCGCGGACCCCGAGGTGCGCATGTGGTGCACGAACGAGTGCGCCGAGAGCAACTTGAGCGCGCGCGAGCTCATGAACGAGGGGGGCAACCCGCCCGTGGGCATCGTGCCCTGCGCCGACAAGGGCGACTCGCTCGTCGAGTACACTCTCCCTGAGGGCAACGCGCAGTTATTCGCCGCCGAGTATCTCTCGCGCCCGCCCTCCAGGGAGGAGCTGGCGCTCGAGCTGAGCGCTGAGTACCGCGCGCTTGACGAGGCGGCGGTGGGCTGACGGGGAGGTTGCTTGATCTACGTCATCGACTCGCCGGAGCATCCGCTTGACGTGGCGGCGGCTGCGGAACGGCTGCGCTCACGCGTGGTGAGCGTGCCGGTGGCCGACTGGGGCGATGCGCTCACGCCGTGGCCCGCTCCGGCGCTGCGCCCGGGCGAGAAGGACTTTGGCGGGCGCGCGGACGAGACGCTCGCCTCGCTCGCCGATGCGCTTGACGCGGCGCCCGGCCCTCACGCCATGTGCGGCTACTCGCTCGGCGGGCTCTTCGCACTCTACGCGTTCGTGCGGGAGCCGCGCCTTGCGGCGTGCGCGTGCCTCTCGGGTTCGGTCTGGTACGAGGGCTGGGTCGAATGGCTGCGTGCGAACGCGCCGGACTGTACCGGGCGCTACGCGTACCTCTCGGTGGGGAAGAAGGAGAAGCGCGCGGGCCTGCCGTTTCGCCACGTGGAGGAGGACCTTGCCGCCTGTGCGGACATCCTGCGCGGCTGTGGCTGCGAGGTGGATGTGGCGCTTGGTTCCGGCAGCCACATGCAGTACGTGACCGAGCGTCTCGCCGCGGGCCTCGCCGCGCTCGACGCCAAAAAGGGGACGGGTTATTTCTCTCAGGGGAAACGGGACAGGCCTCGGCGTAGGCCTGTCCCGTTTCCCCTGAGAGAAATAACCCGTCCCCTTTTACGTTATGAAGTGCATCACGAGTGCCACCATCACGTCCTTCTCCTCCGGTTTTGACTCGGCGATGAGGATGGTCATGGCCACGAGTGCGCTGTCGTCGATGGCTTTCTCGCCCGTCGACGTGAACAGCGCGTCATTGCGGTCGAGGAAGTACAGGAATACCGCGGCCGCGATGCGCTTGTTGCCGTCGAGGAAGCTGTGGTCCTTCACGACGAAGTAGAGCAGATGCGCGGCCTTCTCCTCAAGGGTGGGGTAGAGGTCATGGCCGTCGAAGCTCTGGAAGACGTTTCCGATGGCGCCCCTGAACGACGCGTCCTTCTCCACGCCAAAGAGCGTGCTATCTCCGCCGAAGCGCAGGGAGTCGATTACCTCGCGGCACTCCTCGTAGGTGATCTCTCGTGTAGAGGGCGTGCCCTCGGGCGCCGTCACACTGAGGTGGTCGTAGTCGTCCAGCAGGTCGAGCGCCCCGGTGTAGCTCTGGACGATGTCGAGGATCTGGCGGGACTCCAGGCTCTCGGGGACCCGCGCCATGATCCTGGCGACCTGACCCAACTGTTCGAGCCGTCGCTCGTTCTCCGCGTGGCCGGCTACGATGTAGCGACGCAGCACGTCCGTGGCCCAGCGGCGAAACTCGACGCCGCGCGCGGACTTCACGCGGTAGCCGATGGAGAGAACCATGTCGAGGTTGTAGTGCTCCGTCTGGTACGTTTTGCCGTCGCGGGCAGTTGTCGCAAATTTTGCGACAACTCGACTCTCGGACCCGGCAAGCTCCTCCCGCAACGCGTTGGCGACGTGCTTGCCGATGGTCTTGACGTCGCGCCCAAAGAGGGTCGCGAGCTGCGCGCGGCTTAGCCATACGTCCTCACGTTCCGGGTCAAGCATTGCCGGCAGCTCGACCGACCCGTCCGCGGACTCAAACAGTACGATGCTCTTCTCCGTGCCCATGCGTGCCTCCGTTCTACCGCTCCTTCGATAGAACAAACGTACGCCATAGGCCGGACAATAATGAGGTCTCGTCCGGTCTGTAGGCTGGGGGCAGCCCCCAATCTACAGACGCATGTAGAGCAGCGGGTAGGGGCGGCCCTCCTCGTCCGTCTCCGTGCGCTGGTATGTCGAGAAGCCCATGTGCTCGTAGAAGCCAACGGCCTGCGGGTTCTGCTCGTTGACGGTGAGCTCGCTGACGCCGAGGCTCTCGATGCCGTAAGTGAGAAGCGTGCGACCGAGCCCCTGGCCGCGGGCGCTGGGGTCGAGGAAGAGCATCTCGAGACGACCGTCCTGCACGCCCATGAAGCCTACGGGCGCGCCGTCCTTCTCGGCAACGACGAGCGTCTCCACCCCCATGAGCGCCTGCGGGACGAACGGCCTGATCGTCGCGACCTCCTCCTCGGAGAGAAACGCGTGCGTGGCGCGCACGGAGCGCTCCCATACGGCGACGAGCTGCTCAACGAGCTTCGGCGTGCGCTCGGTGACGGGACAGATCTCCACGTTGCTGGCGTCCATGCGGGTCCTCTCTCCTTGGCTGACAGGGCAGATGATAACCGACAGGGAAAGGGGGACGGGTTATTTCTCTCAGAGATTCTGGGACAGGCTAGCGGCCTGTCCCAGAATCTCTGAGAGAAATAACCCGTCCCCCTCCCCGCTAGCTCGTCATGAAGTGGAGGGCGATGTTGCTCAGAAGCGAGAGCACCGGGGCGAGGAAGCACAGGAGCGCTCCCGTGATCGAGCAGAGCATGCCGATGGCCGTGGTGAGGCTCTTGCGGTAGTCGGCCTTCTTCGCGCGCCGCGCGAGCACGATGCCGGCGACGCCGACGAAGCCGCCGATGACCTGCAGCCAGATGAACGGGGTGAATGCCGTCGCGAGCGAGAGCGCGCCGAGCACGATGGACGCGATGTCCATGGGACCTCCCGAAAGAAGCGTGAACGATTCCATACATCATACGCCACGGCGGCCTGGCGTGTCTGCGCGGTACTACCCTTCGTAGTCGTGGAGCACGGCCTCGATGTTGTTGCCCTCGGGGTCCAGCACGAAGCAGGCGTAGTAGCCGGGCTCGTAGTCGCGCGGGCCGGGCGCGCCGTTGTCCGTGCCGCCCTGGAGCGCGGCCTCGTAGAAGGCCCGCACGTCGTCCGTGGTCCTGGCGAGCCAGGCGTAGTGGCCCGGCGCGGGCGTCACGCCCTCCTTGGCGGGGGAGATCCAGACGGAGTCGCCGTCCTCGTCGTTCACGAACTGCGTGCCGCCGGGGTACTCGACGCCCTTGCGGTAGCCGAGCGTCGCCATGACGCGCTCGTAGTAGGGGACCATGACCTCGGGGTCGGACACGCGGATGATCAGGTGGTCGAGCATCGGGGGATCCCTTCTCGCGGACTCGTCGTGACCCCATTGTGCCGGGACGGGCCGCTCGGCGCCGCGTGCCGTCGGCGAGCGAGATTTCCGAGGCCGGGGGTGGGAATTCCCGTTGACAACTACCTTGCGTCGTTTCGTAGCGTTGGCCGAGTACAGCCATAACGCGTCAATCGGCAGACACGAGAAACGAGACCGAACATGAGACATGCCAAACCGCTGTTGCTGACAGTACTTCTCGCCCTCGTCATCGGCGTCGCGCTCCCCGCGGGCGTGGCCCGGGCGGAGTCCTATCCCGGGGACTCGCTGGACAACCCCTATCTTCTCGACGCGAGCCAGACGGTAGAGAACCCCTTCCCGGACAAGATCTCCGACGAGGACATCGCCACGATGAGCAAGCAGGGGCCCCTGCTCTCCGATAGGGTCATCCGCAAGCTCGAGGTCGAGCTCACCGACGGCGAGCGGATCCTCCTGCCGACCAACTTCGAGGGCGGCACCGTGACCACGCCCGGCAGCGTGATTCCCCACGACTTCGTCCAGGAGCACGAGGGGCGCATCCGCAGCATCACCACCTACTACGTCTTCCCCGCCTCGGAGGACCACGAGAGCACCGTGTGCCTGGGCACCTGGGCGTACTCGGCCTATCTCCAGGGGAGGGTGTCCGGCGACCCGGACAACCACGTGGTGCGGGCGGCCCCGCGCACGCGGGTCCTGCACAACGGCCAGGAGATGGACCCCAAGCTCAACTACTTCTCCTTCAAGACGATTCCCACCACCCAGTACTTCGAGACGACGACGGAGTTCCCGGAGGACGCCAAGATCTCGAACATCTACACCCTTGACCTCCACGGCGTGCGCCGCTCCTTCAAGTACGGGTACGGGCGGGTCGGCGTGAGGATCTACATGCACCGCACGTACCTCTTCCCCACGGCGACGTTCCACTTCGTGGACGAGGCGGCCTATCGCGGCCTGACGGGCCAGCCGTCGGGCGCCGTCGCCAAGCGCAGCGACGGCGAGCCGGTCTTCTCGGTCGGCCCCTTCACGCGCCTGGACCTGACCGACCTCGCGCCCACGCTCACCACGAGCGACTTCTATGACGACAGCGGCGCCATCGACACCGAGCCCATGCTCAACCCCGAGGGCGGCACCGCCCGCTCGCGATACTGGGACCCCAAGGGCGCCGTTCCCAAGGGCGACGTCAAGCCCACCTACGCGCTGCTCACTGCCACCGAGATCCCCGGATACGTCTACGTGGACGATGACATCGACCAGCCGACCGGCGCGGGCGACCTCGACAACGCGACCCTCGACCCCGCCATCGTCGACGGCAACTGGAAGTACGACAAGGACTACTACCTGCTCTATCGCCCGCTTCCCGTGCCCGTCACGGTGCGCAAGGTCGACGCGGAGAGCGGGTCGGGCGTCGGCGGGGCGTCGTTCAGCCTGTATGCCGTCCGCGACGGCAAGGAGGTGCTCGTCCGCTCCGGCCTCATGAGCGACGGCGAGGGCCGCGTGTCCGGCCTTGTGGGGGCGGATGGCAAGACGTATGACGACCTCGTCGCCATCGCCAAGGGAGACGCCTACGACCCCGCGACGGGCGCATACGCCGTCGGTGAGTCGCTCTACCTCACGCCGGGAGACTACGTTCTGCGCGAGGACATCGCCCCGCGTGGGTACGACCGCGCCGACGACCTCGCCTTCACGGTCCAGCCGCTTCCGTTCACGACCTCCGGGGAGGGCGAGGCCGTGACCCACGAGCTCGGGGAGCTTCCCAGCTACACGGTCTCCGAGCAGCGCTCGCGCGCGGTGCGGGTGGTCATCCACTACATCGACGTCACCGGGTCGGGCAAGGGGTCCGGGCACGTCCCCACGGACGGCACGGAGCTGACCGAGCACGTCCAGAACCACGACGCGGTCCCCGGGGGGTCGTTCGATAACGAGCTCTGGGACTACGCCTCTGCCGGGTACCGGCTTGTCGAGAAGGACGATGGCGCCGACGGGGACACGCTCCCGCCGGATGCCCCTGACGTGACGCACTACTACGTCTACCTCACGCGCGAGAAGGACGTCGTTCCCCCGGAGCCGCCCGCGGGCGGGGGCGGCAAGACGACGACCCCGGGGACGAAGGAGGCCGCCGGGCGCCTCGCGCGGCCTGCCGTCCCGGATACGGGCGACGCCTCGACCGCGGCCCATCTCGCGCCTCTCGCGCTTTTTGTGGGTGCCGCTGCTGTTTGCGGGTCATGGCTGATGTGGCATACAAGCTCGAAGAAAAATTGAGACTAGGTTTGTGGCAAAAACATCATTTTTGGAAAAGTGTGGTCTGAGTGATAACAGACTGGGTAACCGTTACGTATAGTCACGAACCACGCGAGGGGGCAGAGATGTCAGAGTATTGGACCGTTGGAGAGTTCGCGCGGCGCGCCGGGGTGACGGTGCGCACCGTGCAGTTCTATGATCAGCAGAAGCTGCTCGCCCCTTCCGCCAAGGGGCCGCAGAACCGTCGCCTCTACTCGGAGGAGGACGAGCGCGAGCTGCAGAGGATCCTCGTCCTCAAGTTCCTGGGAAACTCGCTCTCCGACATCAGGAAGGTGCTCGCGCACAAGCTCGACGGCGTCGAGCTCTCGGAGCTCATCGACCGGCAGGTCGAGCTGCTCGGGCGCGACCTCGTGCGGCTCATGCACCGCATGTCCGCCCTCCGCGCCCTCAGGGCGCAGGTCAGCGACGGCGAGAGCCCCGACTGGGCGGGCATCGCCGGGCTCATCGACGAGGCTGGGTCCAACCCGTCCACGCTCAGGCACTCGATGCACGAGCAGGACTCCCGCCAGCCCTCCGATGCCCGGGACGAGCTCGCGCAGTGGCAGGACGTCATCGTGACGGCGCTCGGGCTCATGGCGGCGGGCGTCTCGCCGGACGACCCGTGGGCGCATGAGATCGCCCTTCGCTACGTGCGCCTCTGCGACCGGTTGGGACAGCATCGCCCGAGCGAGTTCATCCCGCTTGACGACTCGACGACGGTCCCCGACCGCGAGTCGCTCGACGAGCTGCGCCGCTCCGTCGACGAGTATCTCGCCTCTGCGGGGGCCGAGGCCCTCTCCCTTCCGGAGGACCGCGCGGCCGAGCAGGACGAGCTGATCGCCTGACGCTTGCGGCCGCGCTCGGCGGGAACGCGGCGACCCCCAGAAGCCAGCGGGCCGCCTGGCCGCGACGCCTTGCGTGTCGCTCCAGGCGGCCCGTTCTTCTCGCCCAACGTCCGCGGTCGGCACGAGGGGCGGTGGGGGCGTCGGCGGGCGTGCGGCCGGCTACATCCCCGGGAAGCCCGTCTGGCGCAGCGCCTCGTAGAGCACGATCGCCGCGGCGTTCGAGAGGTTGAGCGCGCTGATGCGGTAGTCCTCGGGGTTCACGAAGTTGCCGCAGACGTCCCGGGCGAGCAGCGCAGGGTGCCCGTCCTTCTCGCCCGGCGCGTGCCAGCTCTCCGCGTTGTCGAGCGATGCGGCGTCCGGCAGCATCGGGATGCGCTCGCAGCGACTCGCGTGCGCCGCGAGAAGGGCCTCGGGCAGCCCCACGCTCTCGCAGCCAAAGACGAGGAAGTCCCCGTCGGCGTAGCGCGCCTCGGCATAGGTGCGGCGCGCCTTCTTGGTGAGGAGGTGCAGGCGCGAGTCGTCTGCGGAGAGCCCGTTCCTCTCGACAAACTCATCCCAGCTTGCATACACCGTGACATTGAGGCTCTCCCAGTAGCCGAGGCCCGCGCGATGCAGCGCGCGCTCGTCCAGCGAGAAGCCGAGCGGGCCCACGAGGTGCAGCCGCGAGCCCGTGACCACGCAGGTGCGGCCGATGTTTCCGGTGTTCGCCGGGATCTCCGGAGCTACGAGCACGACGTTGAACAAGCCTGTCTCCCTCTCGGTTGGTCGGGGCGTCCGCCGTCCCTGAAATCGGTGTGCAATCACCGGGATAGTGCGAAGCTCGGGGGCGTGCGTAATGCAGTCATCGGGATAGTGTGAAGCAATTTCCTCAGATTCGCTCATTGTAATTAAATACTAGATACATTCAACTGAGCTTTTGTTGAGGGGGTACTTGAGGTGGGCCCAAAAACGCTTCGCACTATCCCGGTGACTGCACAGCACACGCCCCCGAGCTTCGCACTATCCCGGTGACTGCGCACCTTGCCGCCGGCTTCCGTGGAAACGCATGCGTCAGAAGGTGGATGAGTCTGCGCCCAAGGGCTCAGTCCGGAGTCGTGCTGTGCGGTCGCTATAATTGCCAGTGCAGCATACCCCAATCGAAAGGGATTCCCATGATCAAGGAGCTGGTGAAGGACGAGGCCGTCCTCTCCGTGCCGTGCGAGCCCGCCACCGCCGAGGATGCCGTCGTGGCGCAGGACCTCGTTGACACCCTCGCGTCCATCGATGACGCCGTCTGCCTCGCCGCCAACCAGATCGGCGTGACCAAGGCCGTCATCGCCTACCAGGACGACGACGGCAACGCCCACGTCATGTACAACCCCAGGGTCCTCATGGGCCTCGGCGGCGCCAAGGTCGAGGAGGCCTGCCTCTCCCACGAGGAGCCCGTGCGCGTGACGCGCTTCGCCAAGATCAAGGTGTCCTTCGACGAGCTCGTGGACGGCCAGCTCAAGCCCCGTCGTCGCGACTACATGGGCTGGACCGCGCAGATGATCCAGCACATGGTCGACCACTGCAAGGGCAAGCTGGTCTAGCATGCCCGCCCGCGGCGGCGCGGCGCCCGACCACATCGAGGTTCGCGGCGCCCGCGTGCACAACCTCAAGGGCGTGGACGTTGACATCCCGCTGAACGAGCTCGTTGGCGTGGCCGGGGTCTCCGGCTCCGGCAAGAGCTCGCTCGCGTTGGGCGTGCTCTACGCCGAGGGCAGCCGACGCTACCTGGAGTCGCTCTCCACGTACACGCGCCGTCGCATGACGCAGGCGGGCCACGCCGCCGTCGACGACGTCCGGTACGTGCCGGCGGCGCTGGCGCTCCACCAGCGCCCGGCGGTGCCGGGCGTGCGCAGCACCTTTGGCACCATGTCCGAGCTGCTCAACAGCCTGCGCCTGCTCTTCTCGCGCGTGGCGAACCATCGCTGCCCGCACTGCGGCTCCTACGCCCCGCCCTCGACGGCGGTGGCGACGGACCAGCCCATCGCCTGCCCCGCCTGTGGCGAGAAGTTCTTCGGCCCCGGAGCCGAGGACCTGGCCTTCAACAGCACCGGCGCATGCCCCGCCTGCGGCGGCACGGGCATCGTGCGCACGGTGAACGAGGCCTCGCTCGTGCCGGACGAGTCCATCTCCATCGACGACGGCGCGGTTCTGCCGTGGGGCAGCCTCATGTGGGACCTCATGAAGCAGGTCTGCGGAGCCATGGGCGTACGCACCAACGTGCCGTTTTGCGAGCTCACGCCCGAGGAGCGAGACATCGTCTTCCACGGCCCCGCCGTCAAGAAGCACATCCTGTATCACCCCAAGAAGGGCGACGACTTCGCCGAGCTGGACTTCACCTACTTCAACGCGGTCTACACCGTTGAGAACGCGCTCGCCAAGGTCAAGGACGAGAAGGGCCTCAAGCGCGTGAGCCGCTTTCTCACGGAGGGGCCCTGTCCCGACTGCGGCGGCACGCGCCTCTCGGAGGCGGCGCGCGCCCCGCGCGTGGCGGGGATCAGCCTCGCCGACGCCACGGCCATGACGCTCGGCGAGCTGATGACCTGGGTCGCCGCGGTGCCCGCCGGTCTGCCGGACGACGTGCGGCCCATGGCGGAGAGCATCTGCGAGTCCTTCCGGCACACGGCGCGGCGCCTGCTGGACCTGGGGCTCGGCTACCTCTCGCTCGACCGCGCGGCGGCAACGCTCTCAACGGGCGAGCGCCAGCGCGTGCAGCTGGCCCGTGCCGTGCGCAACCGCACGACGGGCGTGCTCTACGTGCTCGACGAGCCGTCCATCGGACTGCACCCCGCCAACGTGGACGGGCTTCTCGGCGTCATGCGCGACCTTCTGGCGGACGGCAACTCCGTCGTGATGGTCGACCACGACGCGCGCATCCTCGCCGAGGCGGATCACCTCATCGAGCTGGGCCCCGGCGCGGGCGCGGACGGCGGGCGCGTGATCTGCCAGGGGACCGTGGCCGAGGTGGCGGCGGACCCGGCCTCGCGCGTCGGCGGCTCCCTCACGGGCGAGAAGGACGTGCTCTCGCGGCCGCGCGCGGACGCGGGGGAGATGTTCGACCTCGGCACCATCTCGATGGAGACGTCGGCGCTGCACACCGTGCGCCCGCTCTACGTGGAGGTGCCGCGCGGGCGGCTCGTGGTGGTGACGGGAGTCTCGGGCTCGGGCAAGACGACGCTCGTGCTGGAGACGCTGGTGCCCGCGCTTTCCGCCGCGGCGGCGGGGGAGCGGCCGCCCGCGCACGTGCGCTGGGTGGACGCCGAGGGCGTGCGGCGCGCGAACCTCATCGACGCCACGCCGATCGGCATCAACGTGCGATCCACCGTGGCCACCTATGCGGGCGTCCACGACGAGCTGCGGCGCGCCTACGCCCGTACCGACGAGGCGCGCGCCGCCGGCTACAAGGCGGGGGACTTCTCGTACAACACCGGGCGCCTGCGCTGCCCCACCTGCGACGGCACGGGCGAGGTCTCGCTCGACGTGCAGTTCCTGCCGGACGTGGACATTCCCTGCCCGGACTGCCGCGGGACGCGCTATGCCGTGGCGGCGGACGCCGTTCACCGTCCGCGCAAGGGCGAGCCGGCGGGCACGGGGCTCACGCTGCCGCAGCTGATGGCGCTCTCCGTGGACGAGGCGCTCGATGCCTGCTCCGACCTGCGGCGCGTTGCCACGCGGCTGCAGGTGCTGCACGATCTGGGGCTGGGGTACCTCACGCTTGGCGAGGCCACGCCGGCGCTCTCCGGCGGCGAGGCGCAGCGCCTCAAGCTCGCGAGTGAGATGGGCCGCGCGCAGGACGACGCCGTCTTCGTCTTTGACGAGCCCACGATCGGTCTCCACCCGCTCGACGTGCAGACGCTGCTTGCGGTGTTCCAGCGGCTCGTGGAGGCGGGAGCCACCGTCATCGTGATCGAGCACGACCTCGACGTCATCCGCAACGCGGACTACGTGATCGACATGGGCCCCGGCGGCGGCGAGGAGGGCGGTCGCATCGTCTGCGTCGGCACGCCCGAGGAGGTTGCCGCCTGCCCCGACAGCGTCACCGGCCGCTATCTGTAAATTGCGGGCAGCCCCCGGTTGCGGATCGCCCTCGATCTGCGGACATCAAATCTCTCCGCGGCGTTTTGGCACTTTTGGCCCCCTTGGAAGGCTCCAAAGTGCCAAAACG
>NZ_JBQXES010000011.1:0-94023 GCF_052599055.1 Thermophilibacter sp. ZX-H3
GGACGGGTTCATTTGTCTCATTAGAGCTCTAATGAGACAAATGAACCCGTCCCCCTTGTCTCACCAGACGGTGCGGACGTAGTCGTCCGTGCCGGTCTCGCGCAGCTTGGAGCGGATGTTGGACACGTGCACCGCGACCGTGGAGTCGTCGCCGGCGAAGGGCTCGCCCCATGCAAGCTCGAAGAGCTCCGATTTTGAGAACACGCGGTTGGGTCGGCGGACAAGCGCCTCCAGAATGTTGAACTCGATCCTGGTGAGCGAGACGGCGCCGCCGCGCCCGTCGCCCTCGCCGGGGGCCACCGTGAGCGTGCGGGCCTCCGGGTCGAGCTCCCAGCGGCGCCGGCGCAGCGTCCTGCCGCCCGGGGCGGGCGTCCCGCGATGGCGCAGCTGCACCTCGACGCGCGCGGCGAGCTCGTCGAGGTCGAAGGGCTTGGAGAGATAGTCGTCCGCTCCGAGGCGCAGGAGGTCCACCCTGTCGGCGGCCGTCGTGCGGGCGGAGATAACGATCACGGGTGTCGACGCGCCCTGCCCTCGGATGAGCCCCACGAGCTCCTCGCCCGTCGCGCCGGGCAGCATGAGGTCGCTGATGACAAGGTCAAACGCCGCGTCCTTCTCGCCCAGCAGAAGGCGCGCCTCGGAGCCGGAGAACGCCTGTGTCACCGCATGACCGTCGCGCGCCAGACGCGTTGCCACGACGTCGTTGATCGCCGCGTCATCCTCTATGACCAGCACCCGCGCCACGGCAACCGCCTTTCCGCCACAATCTAAACCTCTGAAATGGTAGCGCATGCGCAGTGATTCAAAAGGGGTCTGTCCCCTTTTGAATCATCAGGCACGTGTAAACAACGCCCGCAGCCCGTTAAAAGCCAAGTAAAGTCCCGTCAGCGCTGTGCAAGAACTCCCCCACCGCACGCAAAAAGCCCGCGAGCGAGCCATATCGTGAGCCGCGGTTTGAGTCCTGCGGCATGGGGCCGCGGACACCTCAAAGATGAGGGGAGCTCTTGTGAAGAACAGCGTCACCAACGCGCACGCCATGTCGCGCAGGTCGTTCCTCGGCATGCTCGGTCTCGCAGGCATCGCCTGCACCGCCGGCCTGGGCCTCACCGGCTGCGAGGACAGCGCCGCCCCCGCCGCGGAGGCCGTGGACTACAACTCCATGTCCCTGGACGACATCATCGCCCAGGCCAAGGAGGAGGGCCAGATCAACTCCGTGGGCATGCCAGACACCTGGGCCAACTGGGTCGGCACCTGGGACGATATCGAGGAGAAGTACGGCATCACGCAGGCCGACCAGGACATGTCCTCCGCTGAGGAGATCGCCATGTTCAAGCAGGAGGGCACCGACGGCACCAAGGACATCGGCGACGTGGGCCAGCAGTGGGGCCCCACGGCCGAGGCCGAGGGCGTGACCCTCAAGTACAAGACCAGCTACTGGGACGAGATTCCCGACTGGGCCAAGGACGACGACGGCGACTGGGTCGTGGGCTACTACGGCACCATGTCCATCATCTCCAACGACGACCAGGTACCCAACCCGCCCACGACGCTCGCCGAGCTCGCCGAAGGCGACTACAAGGTCTCCATCGGCGACATCACCGCCGCCGCTGCCGCCCAGCACGCGGTTCTCGCCATCGCCGTTGCCCTTGGCGGCGGCCTCGACAACATGCAGCCTGCCTACGACTTCATCACCAAGATCGCTGAGGCCGGCCGCCTGGACGTCTCCGACGTCTCCGTCGCCCGCCTGGAGAGCGGCGAGGTGGCCGTCGGCCTCAACTGGGACTACAACTCCCTCAACTACCGCGCGCAGATCCTGCAGAACAACCCCGACGCCAAGTTCACGGTGAGCATCCCCACCGACGGCTCCGTGCAGTCCGGCTACGCAACCATCATCAACGCCAACGCGCCTCACCCCGCAGCGGCCTGCCTCGCCCGCGAGTACATCCTCTCCGACGAGGGCCAGGTCAACCTCGCCCGTGGCTACGCCACGCCCATCCGCAGCTCCGTCGAGCTCCCGGAGGACGTCAAGGCTCTGCGCCTCCCGGACGAGCAGTACGGCGACCAGGTCCAGTCCATCGACTACGACAAGTGGACCGACGTCACCAACGAGCTCGTGACCTGGTACCAGGAGAACATCATCCCCATCCTGGGCTAGTCGCCAAAAGGCGCCGCTCGCCCACAAACCGCAGACGGCGCACCGGGCGGCCTCAGGGCCGCCCTCTTCTTAGCGGTCCTTCTCGCCACGCCTGGCGAGAAGGACGAGCAGCCAAACCCAACAGCAAGCGACAACGTCAAAGGAGGTACCGTGGCAGACATGTCACAGGCGAGCGCCACGCTCACCGTCAGCGAGGCCACCCTAGGCGCGGCAAGAGAGCCCGCCCGGGCCGCCTCCGCCTCGAAGAAGCCCCACAAGAGCAAGAAGTGGATAGGCTACGCCGCCTTTATCCCCTTCTTGCTCGTCATCATCGGATACGAGCTTCTACCGCTCGGTCAGCTCGTCCTGGACAGCCTCGTTGGCAAGGAGTCGGGCACGCTCGGCCTGGAGAACTTCGTCAAGGTCTTCACCACCCCGCTCTACCAGCAGTCGATCATCAACAGCGTCTGGATCAGCGCCGTCTCTGCCATCGTGGGCATCATCGTCTCGTTCCTCGCGGCTCGGTTTGCCTACGAGTCGAGCCCGCGCGTGCGCAACGCCTTCACGATGGTCCTCAACATGATGTCCAACTTCTCCGGTGTTCCTCTCGCCTTTGCCTTTATGATCCTCATGGGTAACTCGGGAGTGCTGACCATCCTCGGCGAGCGCTGGGGCATCCCCTTTCTCGCAGACTTTGACCTCTACACCGGCGAGGGGCTCATGGTCCTCTACATCTACTTCCAGATCCCCCTCGCCACGCTTCTGCTCCTTCCCGCTTTCAGCGGAATCCGCAAGGAGTGGCGCGAGGCCGCGACAATCCTTCAGGCCACGCCGTTTGACTACTGGTTCAGGATCGTCATCCCCAACCTCATGCCCTCTATTCTCGGCACGCTCTCGGTGCTCTTCTCCAACGCGCTCGCCGCGTACGCCACGGCCTTTGCCGTCGTCATGAACAACTACGCGCTGCTGCCGCTGCAGATCACGTCCAAGTTCAAGGGCGACGTCCAGATCGACACGGCCACCGGCGGCGCGCTTGCCGTCGTGCTCATCATCCTGATGGTGGTCTGCACCCTCGTAAACAACTACTTTACCAAGCGTGCGTCGAAGGGTCGTGAGGTCATATGAGTTCCAAGGCTAAGGCCGCAAGCGCCGCACCGGCCCAGAAGACGCCGCTCGCCGCGCGCATCTTCCTGGGCGCCTGCGCGCTCTACCTTCTTGTCCCGTTTCTCACCACGCTCGTCTACTCCCTCTTCGTCGAGTGGACCGACGTCCTTCCCTCCGGCTTCACGCTGCGCAACTACGCCGAACTCTTCACCAACTCGACGTTCTGGCTCTCCATCGGGCGCACGCTGGTGCTGTGTCTCGTGAGCGTGGCCATCACCATCGTCCTTCTCCTCCTGGCGATGTACGTCGTGGTGGCGGTGAACCGCAGGCTCGGGCGCTTCATGCAGTTTGTCTGCATGATCCCCTACGCGCTCCAGGGCGTCATCCTCTCCATCGGCATCATCTCGCTCTACACCGGCACCGGCACGATCCTCTCCAACCGCATGTTCATGCTGTTTGGCGCCTACACGATTCTCGTGCTCCCCTACATCTACCAGGGCATCAGAAACGCACTCAACGCCATCGATGCCAACATGCTCATCCAGGCGGCCGAGATGCTCGGCTGCGGGCGCTTCCGCGCCTACGTGCAGGTGGTCCTGCCCAACATCGTCTCGGGCATCCTCGTCTCGAGCCTGCTCGCGGAGAGCATCGTGTTTGGCGACTTCGTCCTCGCCAACAACATCGCCGGCACCAACTACCAGAACATCCAGGTATTCCTTCAGGCCAACATGGCGCGCTCGAGCGGCCTCTCCAGCGCCATCGTGGTCATCATCTTCGTCGTTGTTGCCGCGGTCACCGCAATCGTCCTCAAGCTCCAGCGGAGCTCCCAGAACAGGTAAGGAGTAGCCAAGATGGCCTACATTGAATTCAAGGGCGTGGTCAAGCGCTTTGGCGACAACACGGTCCTGGACCACATCGACTTTGGCGTCGAGCAGGGCGACCTTGTCACGCTGCTCGGCCCCTCGGGCTGCGGCAAGTCCACGCTGCTGCGCTGCCTCTCCGGCCTGGAGAGCGTCACCGAGGGTAGGATCGTCCTCGACGGGCGCGACATCACGGACGTTCCCGCCAGCAAGCGCAACATCGGCATGGTCTTCCAGCAGTACAGCCTCTTCCCCAACATGACCGTAGAGCAGAACGTGGCGTTTGGCCTCAGGATGAAGAAGGTCCCGGCCGAGAAGATCCAGCAGAAGGTCACGGACGCCATCGCCATGGTCGAGCTCACCGGAAAGGAGAAGTCCTATCCCGCGAGCCTCTCCGGTGGCCAGCAGCAGCGCGCCGCGCTGGCGCGCTCCATCGTGACCGAGCCCTCCGTTCTCCTTCTTGACGAGCCGCTCTCGGCGATCGACGCCAAGCTGCGCAAGGCGCTGCAGTCCCGCATTCGCGAGATCAACCAGGAGCTGGGACTCACCTCGATCTTTGTCACGCATGACCAGGACGAGGCCATGGTCATGTCTGACGTGATTCAGCTCTTCCACGACGGGCGCATCGAGCAGGCTGGAAGCCCCGTCGACGTCTACACCAAGCCGGTCTCCGAGTTTGCCGCGAGCTTCATCGGAAGCTACAACCAGCTCGACGCCGCCGTGTTCTCCGAGGTCACGGGAGCCATGGTGCCCGCCGGGCATGTCGTTGCCATCCGTCCCGAGACCATCGGGATCCAGAAGGAGGCGCCCGCTCACACCGACGGCGCATACGTCGTGCGCGGCACCGTCCAGGACAGCACCCCGCGCGGGAACGTCCTGCGCTACACGGTCAAGACCGGTCCGGCGTGCCTTCGCGTCGACGTGCTCTTCCGCAGCTTTCACATGTTCGACAAGGGCGACGAGGTCTACCTCGTGCTCCCCGAGCACGACTGCCTCGCCATCCCGGAGAGCAACGCGGCCTAGAGGACAGAGGCGCGGCTATTCCGTCAGGTTCTTCTCGTCCGTTCTTCTCGCCCACCCCTGGCCCGTGCGCCCCCTCCCTCCCTGGCGCACGGGCCCCTCATAGACTAAGGAGCACCATGGCGTTTCACGACCGCATATGCCTTTCTCACGAGTTCCCTCGCTTCAAGGGCAACCTCCACAGCCACACCACCAACTCCGACGGATGCCTCGCTCCCGAGCAGTCCGTGGCCGCCTTCAGGGCGCATGGCTACTCGTTTCTCTGCCTCTCCGAGCACGACCTCTACACCGACCTCTCGGGAGAGTTTGACTGCGAGGACTTCATCATCCTGCCCGGGCTTGAGGCCTCGGCATACCTCTATGCGGACGAGAGCGAGGGCGTCAGGCTGCGCTGCCACCACATGCACGGCATCCTGGGCACGAGCGAGATGGTTGCCTCCGCACCCGAGCGCTTTTGCCACATGGAGCGTCTTGAGCCCATCCGCCGTCACGGCACCTGGGACGGCGCCGCGGTTGCGGAGGAGCTTGCCGAGCGACTAAGGCGCCGTGGCTGCGTCATCACCTACAACCATCCCATCTGGAGTCGCGTGGAGGCGGACGACTTCTGCGACGCCGAGGGGTTCTTTGCGCTCGAGGTGTTCAACTACAACACGGTGAACGAGTCGGGCACCGGGTATGACGTCACCTACTGGGACACGATGCTGCGACGGGGACGACGAGTGCTCGGCTTTGCCTCGGATGACAATCACAACGAGGGGAAGTTCGACGACGCCTTTGGCGGCTGGGTCGTGGTATGCGCTCGCGCGCTCTCGCGCGACGCAATCGTACGCGCGCTTCTTGCCGGCGACTACTACTCGAGTTCCGGGCCCGACATCATCAACTGGGGCGTGAGCGATGGTCGCGCGTGGGTTGACTGTAGCCCGTGCGAGCGCGTGAACCTCATCGCCGGCGGACCGGTGGGCGCCGGCGAGACCGTGATCGCACCAGAGGGGGCTCCCCTCACGCACGCCGAGTTTGGCCTACGCGGGACCGAGGCCTACCTGCGGATTGAGTGTGTCGACGAGCGCGGTCGGACAGCCTGGTCAAACCCCATCTTTGCCGACTAGCCGGGTGGGTTGGACGGACTCTCGCGACAGCGCGCCCGCACACCGGCCGCGCCTCACGGCCTTTTGTCTTGGCCATTACTGCAGCAGCATGGACTCCCAGGTGCCGTCGGCGCGCGGCACCTCCAGCGTGCGATAGCCCACGTCCCACGCGTGCGCGTACGCCTTGCGGATGCCGTCGCACATGTCGGTGGGAACGTGCGCGTCGGAGCCAACGGTAATGGGAACGCCAGCCTGACAGAAGCGCTCAAGCAGTCCGCGCGAGGGGTAGTAGTCCCCCACCCCCTTGCGCCATCCTACCGTGGAGAGCTCCACGCGCCTGCCGGTGTCTCGCGCGCAGGCCACCATCTCGTCCCAGAGCGGCGCAAGGTCAATCGTGGCGGCAAACCCCTCGTTGCGCATGCGCTCGGGCAGATCCGGATGCGCCATGGTCGCAAAGGGCAGGGGGCTCTCGCAGGCACGGCACCAGGCGTCAACGTAGCGACGCCAGACCTCGTCCGCGCCCAGCTCGTTCCAGATTGTCATGTTTGACGTGTCGTCGATCCACGCGCCATCGTCGACGGTGCCCAGCCAGTGAACGCTGCCCAGGAGCACCTGCGCGCCGGCGCTCCAGCGAGCGACGTTGTCCTCGCAACCGGGATACCAGTCCGCCTCAAAGCCCAGAATCATCTCGAGCTCGGGATGGGCGTCGCGCGCCATCTCCCACTCACGTTTATATGCAGCGAGGTCTCCCTCCACGACCTGCACCTGACCCACCGGGTCCATCGGCCCCGACGGCAGCGTGAGGTGGTCGGTCGACACGAGGACGGAGCAACCCGCCGCCACGGCGGCGCAAGCGTTCTCCTCAAACGTGCCAACGCCATCAGAGTGGCGTGTGTGCGTATGACAATCGACAATCGAGCCTGGCTTGAGCGGTTCTGCCATGACCGTCCTCCGTCTGTATTCCCCTGCCGGAAAATAAGGGAATTTGGTTTCCTTAAAGAAAATCGCCAACTGCGGTTTCTTTGACCAAGAGGGCATTTTAAGCAAACCAAATTCCCTTAATTTTAGCCCATGCCGGTTAGAGCTCCGTAAGGGCGGGCAAATCGGCCCAAGAATAGGGCCGCCGGGCAGGAAACCCGGCGGCCCAAATGATTCAAAAGGGGTCTGTCCCCTTTTGAATCACTTACAGGTCCTGGAGGGCGTTGACGGAGAGCGGGCCCTCGCGCAGCGCCGCGATGGCCTGGACGAGCGCCACGGCGCCGGACATGGTGGTGGCCATGTCGATGCCGCGGCTCACGGCCTCGCTCCTCATCTTGGTGCCGTCGCCGCGGGAGCTGTGGCCCTTGGGCGTGTTGATGAGGAACGAGATCTTGCCGTCCGCCATGAGGTCGAGGATGTTGGGCGAGCCCTCGGAGATGGTCTTCACGACCTCGCACGGGATGCCGGCGGCGCGCAGCGTCTTGGCGGTGCCGCGCGTGGCGAGCAGGTCGTACCCCAGGTTGCGCAGCGACAGCGCCACGGGCGCCACGGAGCGCTTGTCGCGGTCGCAGACCGAGATGAAGACGTTGCCGGACTGCGGCACGTCGTACTCGATGGCCTCGCGGGTCTTGGCGTACGCCTTGGGGAAGGTGACGTCGAGCCCCATGACCTCGCCGGTGGACTTCATCTCGGGGCCGAGCGTGACGTCGGCGCCCGGGAAGCGGCTCCACGGCATGACGGCCTCCTTGACCGCGTAGTAGCCGAGGTCGCGTCCCTCCTCGGGAAGGCCGAGGTCGGCGATTTTCTCGCCGCTCATGATGCGCGCGGCGCACTTGGCCAGCGGCACGCCGGTGGCCTTGGACGAGAAGGGCACGGTGCGGCTCGCGCGCGGGTTGAGCTCGATCACGAAGACCTGCTCGTCGCGGACGGCGTACTGCACGTTGAGAAGTCCCTGGATGTGGCAGGAGAGCGCCAGGCGACGCGTGGTCTCGCGGACCTTCTCCACCAGGCGGTCGGAGAGCGAGAAGGGCGGGAAGCAGCAGGCCGAGTCGCCGGAGTGGATGCCGCACTCCTCGATGTGCTCGAGGACCGCGCCCACGTAGCACTGCTCGGTGTCGCAGAGGGCGTCCACGTCGAGCTCGATGGCGTCCTCGAGGAAGGCGTCGAGGTAGACGGGGTGGTCCGGGGAGACCTTGGTGGCCTCCTCCATGTAGCTCACGAGGTCGTCGTCATCGTAGACGATGCCCATGCCGCGGCCGCCGAGCACGTAGCTCGGGCGGACGAGCAGCGGGTAGCCCACGCGGCGCGCCACGGCCTTGGCCTCGTCCACGGTCTCGGCCGTGCTCGAGGGCGGGTAGGCGATCTCGAGGCGGTCGAGCAGGCTCGCAAAGCGGTCGCGGTCCTCGGCGAGGTCGATGGCCTCGGGCTGGGTGCCCATGATGGGGACGCCGGCGGCCTTGAGGCGCTTGGCGAGGTTGATCGGGGTCTGGCCGCCGAGGGTGACGATCACGCCCACGGGCTTCTCGACCTCGATGACGTTCATGACGTCCTCGAAGGTGAGCGGCTCGAAGTAGAGGCGGTCGGAGGTGTCGTAGTCCGTGGAGACGGTCTCGGGGTTGCAGTTGACCATGACGGTCTCGTAGCCCTTTGCCGCGAGCGCGTAGGCCGCGTGGACGCAGCAGTAGTCGAACTCGATGCCCTGGCCGATGCGGTTGGGGCCGGCGGAGAGGATGACCACGCGTGGCTTCTCGGCCTCGTGGAACTCGGTCACGCCGCCCTTCTCGTAGGTGAGGTAGTGGTAGCTCGTGCGGGCCGCGAACTCGCCGGCGCAGGTGTCGACGGTCTTGATGCACGGGCGCACGCCCAGGACCTCGCGCACGGCGCGCACGGTGTCCTCGCGCTGGTTGGTGAGGTGCGCGAGCTGGGCGTCGGAGAAGCCCAGCTGCTTGGCGGCCATCATCGTGTCCGCGTCGAGGCCGGCAAGGCCCTTCTCGGCGATGACGCGCTCGGCGGTCACGATGTCCTTGATGCGGTTGAGGAACCAGTGGTCGATCTTGGTGAGGTCGAAGACGCGCTCGACGGTCCAGCCGCGGCGCAGCGCCTCGGTCACGTAGAGGATGCGGTCCGGCGTGGGCGTGGCCACGCGGTGCTCGAACTCCTCCTCGGAGAGACCCTCGAAGCTGTCGCTGCCGTCCGCGCCGAGGCCGGCGTGCCCCTGCTCGAGGGAACGCATGGCCTTCTGCATGGCCTCCTCGAAGGTGGCGCCGATGGACATGACCTCGCCCACGGCCTTCATGCGCGTGGTGAGCGTGTCGTCGGTGCCCTTGAACTTCTCGAAAGCGAAGCGCGGGACCTTGACCACGCAGTAGTCGATTGACGGCTCGAAGCAGGCCGGCGTCTCGCGCGTGATGTCGTTCTCGATCTCGTCGAGGGTGTAGCCCACGGAGAGAAGGGCCGCCATCTTGGCGATCGGGAAGCCGGTTGCCTTGGAGGCGAGCGCGGAGGAGCGGGAGACGCGCGGGTTCATCTCGATGACGATGACGCGGCCGTCGTCGGGGTTCACGGCAAACTGCACGTTGGAGCCGCCGCAGGCCACGCCGACGCGCTCGAGGATGGCGAGCGAGTAGTCGCGCAGGCGCTGGAGCTCGAAGTCGTTGAGCGTCTGGCACGGGGCAACGGTGATGGAGTCGCCGGTGTGGACGCCCATGGGGTCGAGGTTCTCGATGGAGCAGATGACGACGCCGTTGCCCGCGGAGTCGCGCATCACCTCCATCTCGATCTCCTTCCAGCCCTCGACGGACTGCTCGACGAGCACCTCGCTCTCGGGCGAGAGGGCGAGACCCTGCTCGGCGATGTGCACGAGGTCGTCGTGGTCGTAGGCCATGCCGCCGCCGGCACCGCCGAGCGTGAAGGCCGGGCGCAGGACCACGGGGTAGCCGAGCTCGTCTGCGATCTTCTCGCACTCCTCGACGGTGTGCGCGATGCCGGACTTGGCGACCTCGAGGCCGATGTCGCGCATGGCGTTGGCGAAGAGCTCGCGGTCCTCGCCGGTCTCGATGGAGTCGACGTCGCAGCCGATGACCTCGACGCCGTACTTCTCGAGGATGCCCGCCTTGCCGAGGGCCACGGCGCAGTTGAGGCCCGTCTGGCCGCCCATGTTGGGAAGAAGCGCGTCAGGACGTTCCTTCTCGATGACCTTGGTCACGGACTCGACGGTGATGGGCTCGATATAGGTGCGGTCGGCGGTCTCCGGGTCGGTCATGATGGTGGCCGGGTTGGAGTTCACGAGGACGACCTCGTAGCCCTCCGAGCGCAGGGCCTTGCAGGCCTGGGTGCCGGAGTAGTCGAACTCGCAGGCCTGGCCGATGACGATGGGGCCGGAGCCGATGATAAGGATCTTCTTGATGTCGGTGCGCTTGGGCATCTAGAAGCGCCTCCCCTCGCGGACGTCGATGGCGAGGTAGTCGTCCTCGCCGCGCATGAGCTTGGCAAACGCCGAGAAGGCGTACGTGGAGTCGTTGGGGCCGGGCTTGGCCTCGGGGTGGTACTGCATGGAGAAGGCCGGGATGTCCAGGAACTGGATGCCCTCGGGCGTGCCGTCGTTGAGGTTGACGTGCGTGAGGCGCACACGGCCGTACTTCTCGGTCATGACGACGGGCGCCACGTGGCGGCGGGACCAGAAGCGCAGGTCCTCGTCGGCGGGGTGCTCGGTCACGCCGTCGGAGAGCTCGGGCACGAGCGGGCCGAAGGACGAGAAGACCGGGCCGTAGTTGTGGTTCTGCGCGGTGATCTCCACCTTGCCGGTGAGCAGGTTCATCACGGGCTCGTTGCCGCCGTGGTGGCCGTACGGGAGCTTCTCGATCTGGGCGCCGGCCGCCATGGAGATGACCTGGTTGCCGAGGCAGATGCCAAAGACCGGGAGCTTGCCGAGGCACGCGCGCACGGCGTCGACCACGGGCGGAACGCTGACCGGGTCTCCGGGGCCGTTGGAGAAGAACACGCCGTCGGGGCTCATCTCGAGGACCTTCTCGGCGGGCGTGTCCCACGGCACGACGGTGACCTCGCAGCCGGCGGCGGAGAGGCGCTTGCCGATGCCCTTCTTCTCACCGCAGTCGTAGGCCACGACGTGCAGGCGCGGCTGGCCGTCGGCGTCCTGGCCGGGCACGACGTAGGGCTCCTTCGTGGAGACGTCGGCCACGTAGTTGTGGTCGGCGATGGCCGGCGACGCCTTGACGCGCGCGACGAGGCTTTCGGGGTCGAGGTCCGTGGTGGAGATGGCCGCCCTCATGGCGCCGCCCTCGCGGATGGCGATGGTGAGCGCGCGCGTGTCCACGTCCTCGATGGCCACAACGCCGTTCTGCGCGAGGAAGTTCGGGAAGGTCTCCACGGACTGCCAGTTGCTCGGCGTGTAGCACATGTCGTGGACCACGAGGCCGGCCAGGTGGAGCGGGTCGCCCTGCATGTCCTTCTCGTTGATGCCGTAGTTGCCGATCTGGGGGTACGTGAGCGTGACGATCTGGCCCGCGTAGGACGGGTCGCTCACGATCTCCTGGTAGCCGACCATCGAGGTATTGAACACGATCTCGCCGAAGGTCTCCCCCTCGGCGCCGGCAGAGCGCCCAAAGAAGTACATCCCGTTCTCGAGCGCGAGAAGCGCCTTAGGATGCCTGCCGTCGTCAACCAGTAGGTTCACAGCAACACCGCCCTTTCGTCGTGCGCCCAGGGGCAAACTCGCAGCTACAAAAAACGGAGCACCCGCCGCGGGGCGGAGACTCCGAATAAGGCAGCTGCGATTAGGTTGTGGACGCCTTTTCGGTCTCTCGTACCGTCTTAAAGGTCATGGGACAGTATAGCCGGAAACGCGTTCACCGTGTTGCGACATAACGCATTCGCAAAAAACGCGAGGGGCGGGCGGTTTGGGGACGGGTTATTTCTCCCAGAGACTTTGGGACAGGCCGAGCCAGGCCTGTCCCAAAGTCTCTGGGAGAAATAACCCGTCCCCAAATGCTAGCCGTCCAGCGCCGCGAGCGCCTCCGGGAAGGGGGCGAGGCTGCGGCGCAGAATGCCGTGCATGTGGGCGATGGCGACGCCGTAGTTGGTGAACGGGACGCCCTGCGCCGCGGCCCGGGCCTGGCGGCGCCGCATCTCGCGGGCGGTGAGCGTGCAGCCCCCGCAGTGGACGACGGCGGCGTAGGGCGAGAGGTCGTCCGGGAAGTCCGCGCCGCTCGTGAAGGAGAGCCCCAGCTCGGCGCCGGTGTGCGCGGCAAGCCACGCGGGCATCTTGACGGTCCCAATGTCCTCGCACTGGCGGTGGTGCGTGCAGCCCTCGCTTATGAGGACGCGGTCGCCGTCGCGCAGGCGGTCGAGGGCGGCCGCGCCCGCGACGGCGAGCGCGAGGTCGGCCTTGTAGCGCAGCATGAGTATCGAGAACGACGTGAGCGGCACCGCGTCGGGCACGACGCGCGCGACGGGCCCGAACGCCTGGGAGTCCGTGACCACCAGGGCCGGAGGGGCGGCGAGCGAGGCGAGCGCGCGCCCGAGCTCCGTCTCTCGGCAGACCACCGGCACGCATCCGGCATCGAGGAGGTCGCGGATGGTCATCTGCTGCGGCAGGATGAGGCGGCCCCTGGGCGCGGACGCGTCGATCGGGCAGACGAGGACCACGACGCTCCCCGGGCGCACGAGGTCCGCGACGATGCGGCGCTCGCGCCCCTCGGGCCGGGCCAGGCGTGCGAGGCGCTCCTTGAGCTCGTCGACCCCCTCTCCCGTCAGGGCGCTCACGCCGACCGCGCGTCCCGCGAGGCCGGGGTCCTTCTCGCCGAGCGCGAGAAGGCCGGCCCGGGCGGGGGCGCGGTCGCACTTGTTCCAGGCGACGACGTATGCCATCTGGCGAGCCTCGAACTGCCGCACGAGCTCGCGGTCCGCGGGGGCGAGCCCGCGCTCCCCGTCCACCACGAGCACCGCCGCGTCGCAGCTCGCGAGCGTTCGCAGCGAGCGCTCCACGCGCTTGGCGCCGAGCGCGCCCTCGTCGTCGATGCCCGGGGTGTCCACGATCACCACGGGGCCCAGCGGCAGGAGCTCCATGGCCTTCCTGACCGGGTCAGTGGTGGTGCCGCGGACGTCGGAGACCACGGAGAGCTCCTGGCCCGTGACGGCGTTCACCACGCTCGACTTCCCCGCGTTGCGCACCCCGAAGAAGGCGATGTGCGCGCGCTCGCCCGACGGCGTCTCGTTAAGCCCCATCTCTCCTCCATTTGGGGACGGGTTTTTTCTCTCAGGGATTTTGGGACAGGTTCCGCGAGCGGCCCGTCGGGACCTGTCCCAAAAACTCTGAGAGAAAAAACCCGTCCCCTTCTGCTAGAACCGGAAGTCGCGGCGGTTGGATGCGCGGATGTCGGCCACGTGCTCGGCCGCGAGCGAGCGCGTGCGCTCGTTGGGGATGCGCCCCAGCTCGCGCTCGATGAGCGGCCAGCCCACCTCCGCCGTGGCGGGCGAGGCGTAGTCCACGAGGTACTCCGCGAGCGTCATGAGCGCGTTTGGATGGCAGCAGTTGAGGATCTGGCCGCTCTTGCACAGGCTCATGAAGCGGTCCCCCGTGCGCCCCTCGCGATAGCACGCCGTACAGAACGAGGGGATGTGGTCGAGCTGCATGAGCCAGCGGACCACCTCGTCGAGCGAGCGCTGGTCAGAGACGTCGAACTGCTCGGAGTCGTGCGGGCGCACCTCCTCGTCGTAGCCGCCCACGCTCGTGCGCGAGCCCCCGGAGATCTGGGAGATGCCGAGCTCGAGCGCCCGCCCGCGCACGGCCTCGTTCTCTCGCGTGGAGATGATCATGCCCGTGTAGGGCACGGCGATGCGGATGCACGCGATGATCTTGGCGAAGGTGTCGTCGTCGATGCCGTTGTCGAACTGGTCCGGGTCGATGTCGTCGGCGCGCTTGAGGCGCGGCACGGAGATGGTGTGCGGCCCCACGCCGTGCACGGCCTCGAGATGCTCGGCGTGCATGAGCAGGCCCGCGAACTCGTAGCGGTACTTCTCGAGGCCGAAGAGCACGCCCAGGCCCACGTCGTCGATGCCGCCGTCCATGGCGCGGTCCATGGCCTCGGTGTGGTAGTCGTAGTCGTGCTTGGGCCCCGTGGGGTGCAGCTCGAGGTAGCCCTTCTTGTCGTAGGTCTCCTGGAAGAGGATGTAGGTCCCGATGCCCGCGTCCTTGAGTATGCGGTACTCCTCCACCGTGGTGGCGGCGATGTTCACGTTCACGCGGCGGATGGCGCCGTTCTTGTGCTTGATCGAGTAGATCGTCTGAATGCACTCGAGGATGTACTCGATGGGGTTCATCCGCGGGTCCTCGCCCGCCTCGATCGCCAGTCGCTTGTGACCCATGTCCTGCAGGGCGATCACCTCGCGGCGGACCTCCTCCTGCGTGAGCTTCTTGCGCGCGATGTGCTTGTTCCTGGCGTGGTACGGGCAGTACGTGCAGCCGTTGACGCAGTAGTTGGAGAGGTAGAGCGGGGCAAAGAGCACGATGCGGTTACCGTAATAGGCGAGCTTGATCTCTCGCGCCAGCTGGAAGATCTTCTCGTTGAGCTCCGGGACCTCGCAGGCGAGAAGGACGCTCGCCTCGCGGTGCGTGAGGCCCGCGCAGTGGCAGCCGTTGCCCAGGAGGCGCGGCCGGGCCTTCTCGAGCAGGGACTCGATCAGCGGCACGTCGCGCGCGTGCGCGGCGGCGTAGTCGAGGGTCTCGCGAATCTCCTCGTCGTTGATGAAGTCCTCGGCAGAGCGGGACTTCGGGTCATACTTCGCCATATGTTCCTCCCCTTCGCGGTCAGGACCCGGAACCCCCGGGCCTTCCCCCTCAGCGTTTCGCGCAGCGGGCTTGGCGAGAAGCCCGCGCGTCCTGACGCGCGGGACCCCTCCCGCGCTAGCGACGCCTCGCGTCGCCCCGGTCGACCACCACGCGGCAGCCGACCGACTCCATGCGCCGCCTCAGCTCGGCCAGCCCCTCGGCCGCCTCGCTCCCGGCGTGCGCCTTATTATCGTAGAGCTCGTACTTCTCGCGCGCGTCCATCGGCGAAAGGTTGGGCATGGCCACGTTGGCGCCGGCGAGCATGCCTCGCTCACGACCGCGCGGGTCGAGCGTGGCGAGCGCCGTCGTCGCAGGCAGGAGCAGGCGCGGATCGATCAGCCTCAGGAGCGACAGCAGGTAGCACGTGAGGGCGACCGAGCCCGCCGGCTCCTCGGCGAACGGCGTCGCGTGATGCGGCACGAAGGGCCCGATGCCGCACATCTCCGGGCGAAGCTCCTCGACGAGCTTGAGGTCCTCCGCGAGCGTTGCGGGCGTCTGGCCGGGCGAGCCCACCATGAAGCCGCAGCCCACCTGGAAGCCGACCTCCCGCAGGTCGCACAGGCACGCGAGGCGGCGCTCGAGCGTGAGCTCCGCCGGGTGCAGGCGCGCGTAGTGGGCGGCGTCGGCCGTCTCGTGCCGCAGGAGGTAGCGGTCCGCCCCCGCGTCATGGAGCGCCTGGCAGCTCTCCCGGCTCCGCTCGCCCAGCGAGAGCGTCACGGCGCAGTCGGGGTGCGCGGCCTTGATGCGGGAGACCACGTCGCACACGACGGCATCCGTGAGCGCAGGGTCCTCGCCGCCCTGGAGGACGAAGGTCCTGAAGCCCAGGTCGTAGCCCGCGTCGCAGCAGGCAAGGATCACCTCGGGAGCAAGGCGGTAGCGCGCGGCGGAGCGGTTTGACCTCCGCAGCCCGCAGTAGCGGCAGTCGTTCCTGCAGTGGCTGCTGACCTCGATGAGCCCGCGGATGAAGACCTCGTCGCCGTAGACCTCTCGGCGGGCCGCCACGGCACGCTCCGCCGCGTAGGCCGCGAGCGCGGGCGAGAAGGACCTCACGAGCTCCTCGTACTTCTCGACCGGAAGCGCGTGCTCGGCGGCCAGGCGGTCTACGAGCTCGCGGCCGCGCGAGCCCGCTCCGTCAGTCATCAGCGCCGCGCTCCTCGGCGATCACGTTGGAGTAGAGCGTCTTCACGCTCACGCCCGGGAGCGCCCCCACCTTGCCGGCGAGCGACGAGGTGACGTCCTGGGGAGCGTCGAGCGCCACGGAGATCACGCTCACCCCGCGCTCGCGGTACGGCACCCCCATGCGCCCGAAGATGTGGTCCCGATACTCGTGCAGCAGCTCGTTCAGGGCCTCGACGGACCTCGGGTCCTCGACGATGACCCCCATGATGGCGACGCGCGTCATCCCACTCCCTCCCGTGTGCAAAAGGGACAGTCACTTTTGCACATCATACCTTCAAATCCCCGCCGGCACTCATGAGTGCCGGCACGCCGCGGGTCTCGAGCCCGCACTTCTCGACAGACGCCGAGAAGGAGCCGACGCTCCTCGCCATCGCCCGCCGGCCGTGCCGACACTCCTCGCCGACACAAGACCGGAAGATGCGCCGCCCATGGCCCTCTCGCCCTCGTCGTATTGTCCCGTGAGCGCGAAGGGATGACCCCCGGCATCACGCGCTCCCCCGACGACGCCTCGGCGGGGCGGCACGCCTTTGGCGGATGGTGCCCGAGCGGACGGCCCGTCGCCCATTCCATTCCGTCGGAGGTTGGCGCGGACTCGCGAATGATGACGAACTCGTCGCTTCGTCACCCCTCGGTAAAGCCGCGGCGCAGGAAGAGGTCGATGGCGGGGTTGCCCAGGGCAACGCCGTCGCGCGAGCGTCGCGTCGCGGCGGCGCTACTCGAGCGCCGGCCCCGAGCCGCACGAGCGCACCGAGCGCGGAACCCACGGGCGCCGTGAGCCCTCATGATGAAATGGGGCGGCCCCTTCCCATCATGCGCACGAGGGCGACGGCCGAGAAGAGCGTCGACCACGCCATGAGGAAGACCGCCCCGAAGAGCCACCCGTGCACGGTGTCCACAAGGGACGACTCGTCGACCAAGGTGTTGCTCCAGAGCACCGACGTCAGGCAGAGGGCGATGAAGAAGTAGCTTGCGGCAACGAGGCCCAGCGTCCGCGCCGAGGGACGGGAGCCCACGGCGGCAACCACGGGCAGCACGAGCGCGGGCGCGCCAACGAGGGCGATAAGAACCACGGGTCCACCTTTCCACATTGCGGGAGCCGGCGACACCACTCTAGCCCATCGCCGTGACATGGCGTCCGTCGACGGCGGGCATGTCCAATGCGCCGCAGGTCGCGACCCTGGCAAAGCCGTTTGTCACGCTGCTCGCCGGCCCATCTGCACCTCGCGCGCAGCACATGGATACACTGGCATCAGGGAGGGCCGCATGGACGAGAGCCAGACATCCGCGCAGCAGATCATCGGGGCGCACATCCGCGAGCGCCGCGAGGCGGCGGGGATCTCCCAGGCCGAGCTGGCGCGCCGCGTCTACGTCTCACGCCAGACGGTCGGGAACTGGGAGGCCGGGCGTACCCTGGCGGACGTGCAGAGCCTCGTCCTTCTCGCCCAGGTCTTTGGGACCACGGTGGACGACCTGATCGGCGAGAGGGGGTCGCGCGCCGTGAGGCCTACCGCCGAGGATCGGCACGCGCTCGCGCGGCTTCTCGCGTCGGCGGGGACCCTGCTGGCGCTCGGCCTCCTGATCGTGATGGTGGCCTACCTGCTCAGTCCGCTGCGCGGTAGCAGCCCCGAGGCGGACGTGCTGAGAATCGCCCTGCTCGTCATCGCCCTTGCGTGCGAGCTGGTCCTCGGCTTTCGCGCGCTGCCGCGCCTCCGCTCCTTCATGCGCAGCCACGGCCTCGAAAACGCGATAGCCACCGCGGCATACCTCGAGGGGCGCGACCCAACCGAGCCGCCCCCGGGCGACTTCCTCTTTCGCTGGCTCATCCCCTACTGGAAGGTGTGGCTCGTCGCCCTCGCCGCCGCCGCATTTCTCGCCGCCGCGCTCTACCTTGGTGCCCTTGCCTAAAACCCGGCGGGAGCGACCCTGTACGCGTAAGGCCCCTCCTGTTCTCCAAGCAAGAGCTCAGCGAAGCACGCTCTTGCGTGAGAACCGGAGGGGCCTCCCCCAGCGCGTATCAGGTCAGGCTACTAGCACACGCCCTGGGCCATCATGGCCTCGGCGACCTTGAGGAAGCCGGCGATGTTGGCGCCCATGACGAAGTTGCCCTCGTGGCCGTACTCGCGGGCGGTGTCGTCCACGTTGTGGAACATGCCGCGCATGAGGCTCTCGAGCTTGCCGTCGACCTCCTCGAAGGTCCAGGAGAGGTGCTCGGCGTTCTGGCTCATCTCAAGGCCGGAGACGAGCACGCCGCCGGCGTTGGCCGCCTTGCCGGGCATGAAGGCGACGCCGTTCTCCATGAGGTAGGTGGTGGCGTCTGGCGTGGTGGGCATGTTCGCGCCCTCGCCCACGACCTTGCAGCCGTTGGCCACGAGCGCCTGGGCGTCCTCGAGGTGCAGGGTGTTCTCGCGGGCGCAGGGCAGCGCGATGTCGCAGGGGAGCTGCCAGACGCCGCGGCCGTCGCCCTCGTGCCAGACCGCGTTCGGGCGCTCGTCGACGTACATCGCGAGGGAGACGCCCTGGTCGTGGCCGGAGCGCTTCTTGTTGTAGATGTGCTCGAGCACCTGGTAGTCGATGCCCTCGGCGTCCTCAACCCAGCCCTTGGTGTCGGAGCAGGCGATGACGGTTCCGCCGAGCTGGGCGACCTTCTGGATCGCGTAGATGGCCACGTTGCCGGAGCCGTGGACGACGACCTTCTTGCCCTCGAAGGAGTCGCCGGCGCTCTTGAGGTACTCGTCGACGAAGTAGACCAGGCCGTAGCCGGTGGCCTCGGTGCGGGCGAGCGAGCCGCCGAAGGTGAGGCCCTTGCCCGTGAGGACGCCGGTCCACTCGTTCTTGAGGCGCTTGTACTGGCCGAACATGTAGGCAACCTCACGGCCGCCCACGCCCAGGTCGCCGGCGGGGACGTCGGTGTTGGGGCCGATGTGGCGGAAGAGCTCGGTCATGAAGGACTGGCAGAAGGCCATGACCTCGCGGTTGGACTTGCCCTTGGGGTCGAAGTCGGCGCCGCCCTTACCGCCGCCCATGGGCAGCGTGGTCAGGCTGTTCTTGAAGATCTGCTCGAAGCCGAGGAACTTGAGCATGCCCACGGTGACGGTGGGGTTGAAGCGCAGGCCGCCCTTGTAGGGGCCGATGGCGGAGTTGAACTCGACGCGATAGCCACGGTTGACCTGGACCTTCCCCTCGTCGTCGACCCACGGCACGCGGAACATGATCACGCGCTCCGGCTCGACGATGCGCTCGAGAAGCGCGTTCTCCTCGTACTCGGAGTGGGCGTCGAGGGCGGGCTGCAGGGTCTCGAGGACCTCCTTGGCCGCCTGGATGAACTCGAGCTGCTCGGGGTAGCGGGCCTCGAGCTCGGCGATGACTCTCTCGGAATACGTCATGGGATTCTCCCCTCTCCTGCGACCGCAGCCGCGACGAAAGTTCCGGAAGAGAGGATACGTTGACGAAACGTGGCGGCACAAATCCGCACGAGAAGTGTAACGGCATCGAACCTCGCGCGTAATCTCCCGTACACACGAAACACAGGCGCAATCCACACGCCCTCTACCCGAAAAGGGGACGGGTTTTCCCTCTCAGGGAGATGGGGACAGGCCTGGAATGTGAATCACCCCAGGCCTGTCCCGTTTTCTCTGAGAGAAATAACCCGTCCCCAATTTACAGAAAAGCCCGGGCGCTGGCCCGGGCTCGTCAAGTTCTGGAGCGGGTGACGGGAATCGAACCCGCGTCATCAGCTTGGAAGGCTGAGGTTCTACCATTGAACCACACCCGCGTTGCGTGGTCGGGGCGACTGGATTCGAACCAGCGACCCTCTGCTCCCAAAGCAGATGCGCTACCAAGCTGCGCCACGCCCCGGTCGCAAGTGTCCAGTATAGGCGAGTGCTCCCGTTCGGGCAATCTGCAAATTAGGGATAGCCCCCAATCCACACATCCCATGGCCCGACGCTCGCCGTCCTTCTCGCCCGCTTGACCAAGCCGGGACATAGACCGCGCACAGCAACGTCTGGCGTACAATCGAGGCGAGAAGAACCTCGAGAAGGACGTCTTATGGCACAATCCCCGCTCGGACGCACGCTGCTTATTGCCAACCCCGCCGCCCACAGCGGCAAGGGCGCCGCCGGCGCCGACTTTGCCCGCCACTTCCTGGGAAGCTATTCCACCGCCACGCGCGGCTACGAGGTGCGCCTCACCAAGGGTCCCGGCGACGCCGTGGGGATCGCCGCCGGCGCCGTTGGCTTTGACACGGTGCTCGCGCTCGGCGGCGACGGCGTCATCCACGAGGTCGTGAACGGTCTCATGAGGCTTCCGGAGTCCGCTCGACCGCAGCTCGGCGTCATCCCCCTCGGCTCGGGAAACGACTACGCCCGCACGCTCGGCATGGTGAAGAACGACGTCGAGGGGGCGTTTGCCCAACTCGTACGCGGCACGGTGCGCGAGCTTGAGGTCGGGCGCGTCAACGGCGTCCACTTCATGCAGACCCTCTCGTTCGGCCTCGACGCGGCAATCGCGCTGGACACCACTGACCGTCGCGCGGCCAACACCTCGCAGGAGGGCGAGGCGCTCTTCATCACCTCGGGGCTCAAGATCCTCTCCCGGGCGCGCGGCGGCTTTCCCTGCACGGCGAGCTTCGACGACGAGAAGCCCGTCGACCTCAAGACGCTCATCTTTGCCGTGCAGGTGGGACCCACCTATGGCGGCGGCTTCAGGATCTGCCCTGACGCCGACCCCGGAGACGGCCTTCTCGACGTCTGCTACAACGTCAAGAAGCCGCTGCTCCCCCACCTGCTGGCGCTCTTCGGGCTGGCGCGGAGCGGGCGCCACGCGCGGTCGAGCGTCGTGAGCCTGCGCCGCATCCGCCGCGCCGTGCTCGACTTCGCCGAGGAGCCGCCCTGCCAGGTCGACGGCGAACGCCTCCAGGGCACCCACTTTGAGATCGACGTCATCCCCCGCGCCCTCCGCGTTGTCTGCTAATTGTGCTAATTGGGGACGTGTTTTTTCTCTCAGAGAAAATGGGACAGGCCAGGGGCGACCGCGGACGTCACGTGCGAGCATCGTTCGGCCGCGATGCCCGCACCGCCCGACCTTGGCGCTATCCGTTTCTCGAGAGCAGCAGACTCCTCTCTATGGCATACCTGCCGACCCCCGTCAGACGCTCAAGCTGCCTGACAGAGAGCCCGGCCTCGCTCATCAGCGAGAGCGCGCCGTCCCTCTCGGCCCCATCCAGCGCCCTGACGTCCGCGAGCTCGAGGGGATAGATCGCGGCGCGCGCCACATCGACCGCGTCCTCCTCCGGAACGCGCGTCCCCGGCATGAAGCAGTACCCGGTCGGACGATGCTCGAGACTGAACAGCTCAAACTGCTCAATCCCTCCCAGCAGATCGAGGACCGCATCGACGCTGACTATCCTCGGCTGCCCGACATACTCGCGGTAGCTGCTCCACGGGTATTCCCCGGGAGCCCCGCAGAGCCCCGCCTTGACGGGATTGTCGTGGATGTAGCGGACGGCCGCAAGCAGCTGGGCGTCGCCCTCGACGGGAACGCTCCGGAACCGTCCGCCGAACACCGACCCAACATGGCCGGCACGCCTGTTGAACCGGCCCGCGTAGCCGGTCGTCAGCGCATGAACCGCCTCGCTCAGGCGTCCCTCGGCGTCGATCAGGAGCAGGTGGACGTGGTTGGACATGAGGCACCACGCAACTATCGCAATGCCGCGCGCGGACATCGTCCCGGCCAGCGCCTCCAGAAAGGCACGGCGGTCCGCATCATCCTCAAAGATGACCTGTCGCCCGTTTCCCCGCAGCATCACATGGTAGAAGCCTGAATCTGAGACCCTCCTGGCGCACCTCGGCATGTTGCCTCCCATCCTCGACAGGCAACAACCATATCAGCTGAAAGGGGTAATAAACAATATCAATGGATAGGTATAATTTGGTAAGTCTCAAAGATAAAGTAACGAGAAGAACCGTGTAAGCGTGGAGCACGCAAGCGGTCACCTAACGGAAAGCAAGCCATCATAGGCGGCGTCCCGTCTTCTCTGAGGAAATAACCCGTCCCCATTTACAGAAAGGACGGTGCCGCGCCTAGCGACACCGTCCAATAACCTGTCCCAGAAACTCTGAGAGAAATAACCCGTCCCCTTTTAGCGTCCCCTTTTAGCGGGCAGCGGCCTGGAGCATGGCCTTGACCTCGGCGGCGGTCTTGAGCTTCATGACCTTCTCGGTGAGGGCGTCGGCGTCAGCCTTCGTCCACTCGGAGATGATGCGGCGCGTGCGCAGGATCGACGGCGCGCTCACGGAGAACTCGTTCAGGCCGAAGGAGAGCAGCACCGGGATGAGCAGCGGGTCTGCCGCGGCCTCGCCGCACATGCCGACCATGATGCCGGCCTTGCGGCCCTCCTCGATGATGCGCTTGAGCGAGCGCAGCACGGCGGGCTGGTAGACGTCGTAGAGGTAGCCCACGCGGTCGTTGCCGCGGTCGGCGCACATGGTGTAGCCGATGAGGTCGTTGGTGCCGATGGAGAAGAAGTCGCACTCGGCGGCGAGGTCGTCGGCGATCAGCGACGCGGCGGGCGTCTCGATCATGGTGCCGACCTCGATGTCCTTGTTATAGGACACGCCGCGGGCGTCGAGCTCGGCCTTGCACTCCTCGACGAGGGCCTTGACCTGGCGAATCTCGTCGATGTTGGTGACGAGCGGGATCATGATCTTGATGTCGCCGAAGGCGGAGGCGCGCAGCAGAGCCGTGAGCTGGACCTTGTACTGGTCGGGGTTGTTGAGGCAGTAGCGCACCGCACGGTACCCCATGAAGGGGTTCTCCTCCTTCTGGAGGTTCATGTACGGGATCTCCTTGTCGCCGCCCACGTCGAGCGTGCGGATGATGACCGGCTGGTCCTTCATGCGCAGGGCGACCTTCTGGTACGCGGCGAACTGCTCGTCCTCGCTCGGGAGCTCCTTGGCGTCCATGAAGAGGAACTCGGAGCGGAAGAGGCCCACGCCCTCGCAGTCGTGCTCGGATGCGACGTTGGCGTCGTCGGGGTTGCCGATGTTGGCGACGAGAAGGACCTTCTCGCCGTCGCCGGTGACGGTCTCCTTGCCGCGGTAGGCCTCGAGCGCGAGCTTCTCCTCGGCGTACTGCTTGGCCTTGGCGCGATAGTGCGCGAGGTCGTTGTCGCCCGGGTTCACGAGGACGCGGCCGCGCGAGCCGTCGACGATGACCATGTCGCCGCTCTTGATGTTCTTGGTGACGTCGGCCACGGAGAGGACGGCCGGGATCTCAAGCGCGCGGGCGATGATGGCGGAGTGGGACGTGCGGCCGCCGGTCTCGGTGACGATGGCGGCGACGTTGTCCTTGTCGATGTCCGCGGTCATGGACGGCGTGAGCTCGTGCACCACGACGACGGAGTTCTCGGGCAGCGTGGAGAGGTCGACGACCTCCTTGCCCAGAAGGTCGGCGAGAAGCCCGGTCTTGACGTCGGCGACGTCGGCCGCGCGCTCGCGGAAGAGCTCGTCCTCCATGTTGGCGAACATGTTGTAGTACATGTCATAGGCCTCGGAGACGGCCTGCTCGGCGCACATGCCGCTCTCGATGGAGCCGTTGACCATGTCCTTGATGCCGTCGTCCTCGGCAAACTCGATGTGGGCGCCCATGATGGCGGCGGCCTCCTCGCCCACCGTCACCTTCATGCGCTCGATCTGGGCGTTGGTCTGCTCGATGAACTTGGCGACGGCGGCGGCGTAGCGCTGCTTCTCGTCACCGGCGTCCTCGGGCTTGTGCGGCGTGAAGCTCAGGTCGGGCTCCACGGCGACGCGCGCGACGCCGATGCCGATGCCGTCCGATGCGTTGACTCCCTCGTACATCTCTTCCCCCTACTTCCTGGCCGCCGACGCGGCCATGTCCCAGTATGACCACGTCCCTTGCGGGACGGGAACACCAAGGAGCGGGCCGACAGGGCCCGCGCGCGAGAGGCTACTTCTCGGCCTTCTCCGCCTTCTCGGCCGCCTCGAGCGCGGCCTCGCGGGCCTTGTTGGCCTCCATGTCGCGCGCGATGGAGCCGGGAATGGCGCGGCCCATCTTCTTGTAGAGCGCGCCGACGACGCGGTCGATCGTCGAGCGCTTGGCGATGCCCTTGCTCGCCGCCGTCGCGGTGCCGCAGGCGGAGGCGAAGATGAGCGCGGTCTCGTAGTCCACGCCGCGCGTGACCTGGGCGAGGAAGCCGCCGACCATGGAGTCGCCGGCGCCGGTGGCGTTGACCAGGCGGATCTTGGCGGTCGGGACGACGTGCTCGGCGCCGTTCTCGTCGAGCAGCAGCGAGCCGTGGCCGCCACAGGAGATGATGACGTTGCGCGCGCCGGCCTCCTGGAGCTTGTGGGCGTACGGCATGCACTCCTCGGGCTCCTCGATCTCCGCGCCGAAGATGCGGCCGACCTCGTGGTTGTTGGGCTTGATGAGGAACGGGTGCGCCTCGAGGGACTCCATCAGGAGCTGGCCGGGGGCGTCCACGACGAACTGGATGCCGCGCCCGCCGAGGCGGCGCATGATCTGCATGTACATGTCCTCGGGCAGGGAGTTGGGAATCGAGCCCGTCAGGACGAGCGTATCGTCGGAGCCGACGATGTCCATGCGCTCGAGCAGCTCGTTGACCTTCTTCTCGGGGATCTTGGGGCCCATGCCGTTGACCATCGTCATGACGATGCCGTTGAGCTTGACGTTGATGCGCGTGTAGCCGCGGTCGAGGATGACGAAGTTGCTCGCGATGCCCTTCTCCTGCAGGCGCCTGAGGAGGTAGTCGCCGGTGAAGCCGGCGGCGATGCCCATCGCGATGCTGGGGACGTCGAGCTCGTTGAGCAGGGTCGAGATGTTGATGCCGTTGCCGCCGCAGTGCAGCTCCTCGTTCGAGGACCTGTTGGTAAAGCCCATGTCCAGCGTCAGCGGGTGCATGACGTAGTCAAGGGCGGGGTTCAACGTCATTGTGTAAATCAACGCGCGCTCCTTCCAACGGGCAGACTCACGGACTCAAGTATGCCGCATAACACCCTCGCAACAAACCGGGAATCGCCTATACGGCGTAAGGATTTCCGCCAAAGGGCCGTCCCGGCCCCCGCGAGCGCGTCTGGGACGGGGAACCATCTCATATATCAGTAGCTGCTGCGGACGCGCCGACCGAGGTGGAGGGGCCGGCGAGAAGAACGGGCCGGGCCCCACAGGGGGTGGCCCGGCCCGAGGCAGTCATGGTGCGCCCTGAGGGATTCGAACCCCCGACCTTCGGATTAGAAGTCCGCGGCTCTATCCAACTGAGCTAAGGGCGCGCGTCGCGGCATGCCGCGTGGTCATTCTATAGCAACCCGTACGCCCACGCCGCGAGAATGCCGGTCACGGTCTTGGCGTCGTCGATGAGGCCGCGACGAATGGCCTCCACGGCGTCCTCGACGCCCACCCACAGGACGTTCAGGAACTCGCCCTCGTCGGGCGCCGCCTCCCCCTGCGTGAGGCCGTGGGCGAAGTACACCGAGGTGTGCTCGTTCGTGAAGCCGGGGGCGCCGTAGGACTCCGCGAGGAGCTCCAGGCGGTCGGCCACGAGGCCCGTCTCCTCGGTGAGCTCGCGGGCGGCGCAGACGTCGCGCGGCTCGTCCGGGTCGACCTTGCCGGCGGGGATCTCGAGCGTCATGCGCCCCAACGCCACGCGATACTGGCGCACCAGGCACACGCGCCCGTCGCGCACCGCAACCACGCCGGCGCCGCCGTGATGGCGCACCACCTCGCGCCAGTCGAGGGAGCCGTCGGAGAGCGCCACCCGCAGGTGCTCAACGGAGAAGATGCGCCCCTCCCACTCTACGTCCTTCTCGACCACCTGCTCGAGCAGGGCGTCGTCAGGCTCGAGCGCGGCCTCGATGACGTCAGGTCCCTCGGACATGCCCCCTCACTCCCCCGCGACGGAGAAGCGCCCCGTCGCGTAGTCGACGTCGTACCCGGCCACGGCGTTGTAGACCTCGACCTCGAGGTCAAGCTCGCCGTCCGAGCTGCGCACGTCCACGATGACGCTCCTCGGCAGGAGCTCGTCGCCCTCGTAGACGGGCGTCGCGGAGTAGTAGACGGTCCCGTCGTTGTGGCGCAGCCAGTCGCGCGCGAGGCCCTCGGTGTAGGCCATGCCGCCGTTCTGGCCCGTGTTGTCGCCGACGTTCTGCGTGCGCGTGCCCGTGACCAGATTGTAGTCCGCGTCGTCCCCTCCGAGGGACTTGGCGAGCAGGTGGCTGCGGTTGAAGATCGCGCCGTGGTAGGTGGAGCCGTCGGGGTTCACGATGTCCACCTCGCGGTTGTGCCCCCACCCGGCGGGGTGTATCTCGTGGATGTCCTCGCGCTCGCGGTCCGTGCCCTCGCGCGACATCTCGGGCGTGACGAGCGCGACCACGCGGCCCGTGCGCCCGAGCGAGTCGAGCCCCTCGTAGCGGGTCTCCCCCGGCTCCAGGTCCACGTCGACGACGGCCGTCCCGACCACGCGGTAGTAGTCCGGGCTCTCGTCGGGGTCCCACTCGGTGTAGCCGGCCTGCCGCTCGGATATGCGCGTCGGCTCCTGCGCCGCCTGCAGCCCGGGGACGCCCGGGAGCGCGCCCGCTGCGCCGAGCGCCAGGAGCGCGACGAAGAGTATCGCAACGATGAGCGCGGGCCTGCTCTGGGGGCGCCGCGCGCCGTCCGTCCTTCTTGCCATGTGCCTTCCCTCCCCTTTCCTGCACAGGCAGGATACCATGCCGCCCGGACGGAATCGGGGGCCCGCCGCGGCTTGCGGCGTGGTTGAGGGGGCGCCTCGCGAGCATGCCCCCGCGCACGGAACCTCCCGCTCGGGGCCAGCGATCCGTGCGTGGGGGCATGCTCGGGCGGCCCCAGCCCGCCCCGGCCGCGACACAGCAAAACGGCCGGGCACCCGAAGGCACCCGGCCGAATCTATCGTGGTGGATCGTCAGGGGTTCGAACCCTGGACCTTGGGATTAAGAGTCCCCTGCTCTACCAGCTGAGCTAACGATCCAAAAGTGGTGGATCGTCAGGGGTTCGAACCCTGGACCTTGGGATTAAGAGTCCCCTGCTCTACCAGCTGAGCTAACGATCCGTATTCGATTAAATGGGGTGGGCGAAGGGTCTCGAACCCTCGACCTACGGAGCCACAGTCCGTCGCTCTGCCAACTGAGCTACACCCACCATTTTGGCCACCTCTTCAAGCAGCTCGACTATTATGCAAGACCCCGCCGTCCGATGCAAGGACTTTTTTGAGGAGTCCACATCTTCACATCACAAGGGAGAGAAGAACGAGCGCCAGCAGGGCGAGAAGCGCGAGCGCGCACCCGCAGCCGCCGCGGGCGCCCCCTCCCCCTCCGCGCACGAGCGGGTCCACGCCGTAGTGCGTGAACGCGCGCTCCGGCGTGGACCAGCGTCCGTCCCGGTTGAGGTCGAAGGGGTTTCCCGCCATGTCTAGTCGATGAGCCCCTCCCAGGTGAGCAGCGTCTCGTTGCGGAGGAACCGCCGGAACGGGCTGAGGTCGCCCTCGAGGTGGAAGACGTCGAGCCCGGCGTGGTACGCCCCGTGGTCCTGCGCGCGGATCACGATGGGCGGCATCCCCATGGCGAGGAGCACCCCGTTCATGAGCAGCCGCGCGGTGCGGCCGTTGCCGTCCGCGAAGGGGTGGATCTCCGAGAGGCGCGCGTGAAGGTAGGCGGCGATGGTGAGGTGGCGCCCACCCGCCTCGAGCTCGGTGTTGACGTCGTCGGCGAGGACGCCCACCGCGTGCGGTACCTCAACCGCGGGGATGCCGACGCTCGCCGGGCCGCCGACGTAGTTCTCCAGCTTGAAGGTGCCCGGGCGCTCGCCTGCGAGCAGGAGCTTCTCCTTGTACGTCCCCATGGTCACGAGCCCCTGGGCCTCCTGGATGAGCTCCTCGGAGAGGCACGGGTCCTCCGCGAGCCTGACGCGGGCGAGGTCCCAGGAGATCTTGAGGTTGCGCGTCTCCACGAGCACCTGGACGTCGCCGGTGTAGTCCCTGACGGCGTCGCCCTTGATGATCTGGCTCACCGTGGCAAACGTGAGCTCCTCGTTCTCGATCTTCTCGGAGTTGTAGACGTAGTCGGCGACGAAGTCGCCGAGGAGCCTCTCGCGGCGCGCGTCGGGCAGCGCGACCCACTTCTCGACCAGCGCGTCGTAGCGTTCCTTCAGCAGGTTTGCCATGGTGCACCTCCCCGTACGGAGCCGTTGGTAGCATTCTAGCGAGCGCAGGGGGCGAGAAGGGCGCTCGACTCTGCCAGAGGCCGCGCCCCCTTCGCACGGCGCTCAGTCCTCGACCTCGATCTCTCCCACGATGCGGCGGATGCGTGCCGGCAGCGTGTCGTAGCGCTGCCCGTAGAGCTCGAGCAGCCTCTCCACGCGCCTTCGGTCCACCGGCGCACGGCGGCTCTCGCGCAGCAGCGCCTCAGCCTCACTGGCGAGCTCCTCCTCCGCGAGGCTCCCCCACGCGGCCCAGCCGGGCATGCCGTCCGTCATCGAGCGCTCCGTTCTTCTCGCCTGGCGCTGGTCAGTACGAACCGATCATAGCAACCCGAGGCATTCTCGAACCCCCATCAGCGGCGAACCCGAGAGCAAGATTCGAGGTCGACGAGATGACCTCCCCAATGTGAGCGAGCCCTTCCCCCGAGAAGCCGGACCGACCGTCCGCCCCCAGAGCCATTCGCCGCAGTCCGCACTCGCCCGGGCGCACGCGCCGACGGAGGGACTGCGCCAGACTATACTGTGGGGCACGGTCGGAAGCGACGGCCCTCGCTGGCCCGGCACGCCGCCGCCCGACGTGGAAAAGCGTGCAAAAGTGACTGTCCCTTTTGCACATGGCGAAAGGATGCGCATGGACGTCAGCAACGACGAGCTCGCGGCGCTTCTTGGCGCGCTCTCCAACGCGAAGGCGCCGTCAGGCTTCGAGGACGAGGCGCTCGCCGTGGCGCGCGCGTTCTGCGAGGGCTGGGCGAGCTTCGAGGAGAACACGCTGCGCGACGGCCTCATCACGCCGCGCAACTTCACCGGGGAGAAGCCCGTCCTCATGCTGGACGCCCACGGTGACGAGGTGGGCGGCATGGTCAAGGCAGTGCTCTCCAACGGCACGATGAGCTTCGTCGAGCTGGGCCGCTTCACGCCGGGCGCGCTTGCCGGGCAGGGGATGCGGGTGCGCGCGACCGACGGCTCGTGGGTGCGAGGCGTGGTGGGCGTGAAGCCGCCGCACTTCCTGAGCGAGGCCGAGCGCGCATCGGGGAAGACCGCCCTCATCCTCGACGTGGGCGCGCGCTCGCACGAGGAGGCGGTCGAGGCCTTTCGCATGGGCATGGGCGAGCCGATCGTGCCGGACACGGCGTTCTCCTACGACGCGGCCCGCGGCGTAGCCTTTGGCAAGGCGTTCGACTGCCGCGCGGGCGTCTGCGCGATGCTGCTTGCCCTGCGCGAGCTCTCCCGTCGCGACGACCTCCCCGTCGACGTGGTGGCCTCGATCTCCGCGCAGGAGGAGGTCGGCGAGCGCGGGGTGGCCGCGGCGGCACGGCGCTTCTCGCCCGCCACGGCGTTCCTCTTCGAGGGCTGTCCCGCGGACGACACGTTCTGCCCGCCCGACGAGGTGCAGGCCGCGCTGGGCCGGGGCCCGATGTTTCGCTACTTCGACCGCTGCATGATCACGCACCCGCGCTACCAGCGCTTCGTTCTTGGCGTGGCGTCCGAGGCGGGGCTTCCCGCGCAGACCTCCGTGCGCGAGGGCGGCGGCACCGACGGCGGGCCCGTGCACCAGCTCGACGTCCCCTGCGTGGTGGCGGGCGTGCCGTGTCGCTACGTGCACGCCGGGACGGCGATCTGCCGCGTCGACGACGTGCGCGCCGCGGCCGAGGTGGCCGTCGCCGTGGCGGAGCGCCTCACGTCCGAGGTGCTGGCGGGGTTCTAGCGGGCGGTCCTTCTCGCCGCGCGTCCTTCTCGCCGTGCGCCCTTCTCGCCGCGCGCCCCAGTCCCCTTCCTTAGGTGAGCACAAATCTTGAACCAACACTGCTCACCTAAGGGGCCGAGGCCTCGGGAACCTGGGGAAACGCGACTCACCTAAGCAAAGAGGGGGTCGACGGTTAGATCTATTTGCTCACCTAAGCCGAAGGGGCGACAGGGGCGGCGGAGGTGGCAGGGACAACGGAGGTGACAGGGGCGACAGGGCTGACGGGAGCCAACGGAGCCGGCGACGGGCAGCGCGGGCCTACAGCACGCCGTCCAGGTCGCCGCGGTCGCGGGCCATCTCCAGCAGGCGCCCGAACACCTGGCTGCCGTGCACGCCGTCGTGCTCGAACTCGTTGGTCACCCAGGCGTGGCTCGCGCCCACGCGCGAGAGCGTGTCCAGCTGCAGGCCCGCGTCCACGTAGAGGTCGTCGTGGTAGACGGCGGCCTGGAGCGGCGTCTCGTTGGCGAGAAGGACCTCCGGGTCGTAGAGCCGCCCGAACGAGGTCTCCCCCATGAGGACGCCCATCGCGCCCGCGAAGGGGCGAAGCTCCGGCATCTCCTCGAACATCCACGGGAAGCACGCCTCTCCGGTGAGCATGAGCGGGCGGGCGTCGGGCGAGAACTCCGGGCGCTCCCGCAGGGCGCGCTCCGCGGCCCACGCGACCGGACGCTCGAGCTCGCCGTCCGCATAGATGAGCTCCTGAAGCACCCAGTAGAGCGGGTTCGCCACGACGTTGGTCGCGGACCAGACGCCCGCGAGGAACGCCGGCGACACCTCCACGCTCGCAACATCGCCGCCCGCCGCGTCAAGCGCGGCCCCCGCCGTGCCGTCACCTGCAGAGAAGGCGAGGTCGAGCAGGTTGTGAAGCCGCTCGTGGCCCGGTTTCATCCCAAGCCCCTGGCCGAGCGACTGGAGGCGCCTGACCGCGAGCGGAGAGCCGTCGGGCAGCGTCAGGCCGCCCGCCGAGGCGCGCTCGGCAAGCAACGCGAGCCGCTCCTCGTCCTGCGGGTAGCGCTCGTAGAGGAGGCGCGTCTTGGCCGCCATGCGCGGGAAGGTGTGCGCATATACCTCGTCCGCGCTCGCGGGAACGTGCGGGACGCCCCCGCAGACGAAGCTCGCCCGCGCCGCGCCGGGGAAGGCCGAGAGGTACGCGAGCGTGAGGAATCCGCCGTAGCTCTGGCCGAGCGTCACCCAGCGCGCGCCGCCGAGCTCGTGCACCCGCAGGTGCTCGAGGTCGCGCACGATCGAGTCCGCGAGAAAGCAGCGCAGGAACGCCGCCTGCGCGCGGGCGTCGCCCTCGCGCGCGACGACGGCGCCGTCAACGCGCCCGGAGCGTCCGGTGCCGCGCTGGTCGGGAAGGACCACGCGGAAGTGGCGGACGGCCTCCTCGACCCAGCCGTCGCTCGTCGGCGAGGTGAGCCTCGGGCACGCCCCGCCGGGCCCGCCCTGGAGGAACACGAGGTACGGGAGGTCGCGCCCCGCGTTCTCGGGCGAGCAGAGCACGCGGTAGAAGAGGCTGGTCGAGCGGCCGGGGAAGCGACGGCCCGACCAGTCGAGCGGGACGTCGCAGGAGCGGTCCTCCACGACGAGCCCGGGCAGGTGATAGCTTGCGAGAAGCGCCATGGCGAGACCTCCCTCAGGGGCGCGCACGCGCGGCGCGCCCGTGCGGCGGGGGGGGGGGGGGGGGGGGGGGGGGGAAGACAAGCCGCCCCCCCCCTCCCCCCCCCCCCCCCCCCCGCGCGGGTCACCAGTGGGGTTGCGGCGGTCCACCCCGTCCCCCCCCCCCCGCGGCGGCCGAGCCCGTCAGCGCCCGCGGGGCCTCGGGCTCGAGGCTCGGGAAGCTCATCGCGGCGGTCGTCGCCGTCCTCATCGCCGTGAACGTGGCGGTGCCCGTCCTCATGCTCGTGGGCGAGTTCGTGGAAAACGTCTCCTCGTCCGCCGGAAGCGCCTTCGACGCCGCCGAGGACACGTCCTACCCGACCTCCTACGAGAGCGACGAGGCCGACGAGGGCGCCATGGAGCTCGCCGCCTCGGCCGCCCTCTCGGGCGCGCTCGCAGACCCCGAGTCCGGCGCCCTGCACGACCTCATCGCCGGCTACCTGGACGACAAGCTCCTCTCCGTCGAGGGCTACACCGCCGAGGAGCTGGGGATAGACGCGGACGCCTTCGCCGCGTGGGCGATCACCAGCACGTCCTTCTCGACCAGCGGCACGTACGACCGCGGGGACGGGACGGCCGTCGTGTACGCCGACGTCGTCGCGCCCAGCGTCAACGACGTCTTCTGGGCCTTCGACGACGCGATCGCGGGATACCTCGTCGAGCAGGACCTCTGGGGCGTCTACGGCGGGGACCAGGCCACTGACCTCACCGACGAGCAGCGGGCGCACGTGGGCGACGTCTTTGCGGGCGTGCTCGAGGACGCCGAGGGCATCGAGGCCTTCAGCTCGATCGGCCTCCTGCGCGAGGGCGACGGGTGGGTCGCCGACGCCGACGGGCTCGCCGACGCCTTCACGAGCATCTACGGCCTCTGGTAGGGAGATTCTTTCCGCATGCCGCCTGACCTCTGATATCCTCGTGTCGTCCACAACCCCAAGGTCGACGGGAGGAGCCTCATGGCAAAGCCCGAGGAGCCGCCGGCGTATGCCTACGCGTCGCTCGCGGAGCGCGTTCGCGCGGAATGGAAGACCTATCTCGTGGCGCTGGTGTTCGCGGTCATAGCGAGCGCCATCGGCCAGATCTCGATCCCCCTGGGGCCGGGGACGCTCATCCTCTTCCCCATCTTCTACTCGCTCATCATGGGCGTCCTCTCGGGCCCGAGCGTGGCCAAGATCTTCAAGACCCCCCAGGTGAAGGCCGCCTCCAAGCTCGTGATCGTGGCAATCTGCCCCTTCATCGCCAAGCTCGGCATCAACGCGGGCGCCTCGCTCGACACCGTCATCTCGGCGGGGCCGGCGCTCTTCGCACACGCCTTCGGCGACATCCTCACGATCCTCATCGCCGTGCCGGTGGCCCTAGCGCTCGGCCTCAAGCGCGAGACCATCGGCGCCGCGAGCTCGATCAACCGCGAGACCAACCTCGCCGTCACCACGGACGTCTACGGCGCGGAGAGCCCGGAGGCCAAGGGCAGCCTCGCCATCTACGTGGTGGGCGGCATGCTCGGCACCATCTACTTCGGGCTTCTCGCCAGCCTCGTGGCGGCGTTCGGCCTCTTTGACCCACTCTCCCTCGGCCTTGCCGCCGGCGTGGGCGCGGGCATCATGATGGCCGCGGCCACGGGCGTGCTCGGCGCCATCTACCCCGGGCAGGCCGACCAGATCACGGCGCTCGCCTCCGCAAGCCAGACCATCGCCGGCATCGACGGCGTGTACCTGGCGATGTTCGTCGCGCTGCCGCTCGCCGCCGGGCTCTACAGGACCCTCGAGCCGCGCTTCGCGGCGCTGAGGCACGAGCCCTCCGCGGTCCTCGCCGAGCGCGAGGCGGCCGCGGCGGGCAGGGGCGGCGCGGGCGAGAAGGGCGGTGAGTAGCGTGCGCAGCATCGAATGGGCGTTTCTCTTCGTGGTGTCCGCGGTGGGCATCGCGCTGGCCAACCTCGTGGGCTTTCAGGTGGGCATCGTGGAGAGCCTGCCGGGGATCCTCATCCTCGTGGCGCTCTCCCTCGCGGGCATGGCATGCACCAAGCTCATCCCGCTCAAGCTCCCGATCGTGGCCTACGTCTCGATCCTGGGCCTGCTCGTGGCCGGCCCGTGGAGCCCGGTGCGCGACTTTGTGATCGCCTCGGTGGGCGTGATCAACCTCACGGCGCCGCTCGCGCTCGTGGGCGCGTTCGCCGGCATCGGCGTGGCCGACCAGCTCGGCTTCTTCGCGCGCCAGGGCTGGAAGATGGTCGTCGTGGGCATCGTCTTCATGACGGGCTCCTTCGTCATCACCGCCATCATCTCCCAGCTCCTGCTCACCCTCACCGGCGCCGGTGGCACGCCCTTCGCACCGTTTCCTCTCAACATCCCCAGGAGGCAACCATGCTCGACATCCTCATCACGGACGCGACCGTCCTGCTCCCCCACGCCGCCGGCGTGGCCCGCCACCAGACCGTCGGCATCGAAGCGGGGCGCATCGCCCTGCTGCGCGCGGCGGACGCAGAGGCCGACGCCGCCCTCGGGGCCGCCGAGCGCATCGACGGCCGCGGCAAGCTCGTCATGCCCGGCCTCGTGGACTGCCACACCCACACCGGCCAGCAGCTGCTCAAGGGCCGCGTCCTCGACGAGCTCCCCATGATCTGGACGCGCATCATGCTGCCCTTCGAGTCCACGCTCACGCCCGAGCTCATGCGCCTCTCGGCCGAGCTCTCCGCGCTCGAGATGATCAAGTCCGGCACCACCTCGCTTGTGGACGCCGGCAGCTACTTCATGGACGAGGCCGCCTCCGTCTACGAGGCCGCCGGCCTGCGCGCCACGCTCTCCGTCTCCACGATGGACCAGCCGGGCCTTCCCGCCTCCATCGCCACCACGACCGACGAGGCCGTGGCCGTGGCCGACGCCCTCTACGAGCGCTGGGACGGCGCCGCGGGCGGCCGCATCCGCGTGGCCTACGCCCTGCGCGCGCTCATGAGCTGCTCCGAGGAGCTCATCCGCCGCACGGCAGAGCACGCCAACGAGCGCGGCGCCCTCATCCAGGCCCACATGAACGAGTACGCGGCCGAGGTCAACTACACCCTCCAGAGCCAGGGCGTGCGGCCCTTCGAGTACCTCGAGCGCCTGGGCGGCGTGCTCTCCGAGCGCTTCCTCGGCGCGCACTGCCTCATGCTCTCCGAGGTCGAGAAGAACATCCTCGTCGAGCGCGGCGTCAAGGTCTGCCACTGCCCGTTCTCCAACTGCGCCAAGGCCACGCCCGAGACCCCGAGCCTGCGCTCCCGCGGCGTCGTCGAGGGCCTCGGCACCGACGGCGCGGCCCACGGCGGGCTCTCCCTCTGGGCGGAGATGCACCTCTTCCGCTCGATCATGAACGTCACCCACGGCGTGCCCATCGCCGACCCCGCCGTCATGCCCGCCCGCGCGATCGTCAACATGGCCACCGAGAACGGCGCCGCCTTCATGGGCACCGAGGGCGCGGGCGCAGTCGAGCTCGGCGCCGTGGCCGACCTCATCACCGTCGACCTGGTGAACCCGGGCATGTATCCCACCGGCAACGTCGTGAACACCCTCGTGGAGTGCGCGGGCGCGGCAGACGTGCGCGACATGGTCGTGGACGGGCGGCTCGTCATGCGCGACCGCGAGGTCCTCACGCTCGACGAGGCCGCCATCATGGACCGCGCCGCGGACTACCAGGCCCACCTCGACGAGCTCGCCGACGCCGCCGCGCATGAGGCCGAGAAGAGCGGGGCGGTCGCGTAGTGGGCGCCGGCACGCTCGCGCTCGTCGCGGCCGCCAACGCGCTCGTGGGCGCCTGCGTGGGCCTCACGGGCATCGCGGGCTTCCTGCTGCCGATGTTCTACGCCGGCTTTCTCGGCCTCGCACCCGTGGAAGGCCTCGCGCTCTCCTTCGCGGCCTTCATCGTCTCCGGCGCCCTGGGCTGCCCCGCCTACCGCCGCACCGGCGACCTGCCGCTGCGCGCGAGCGCGGGGCTGCTCGCGGGCAGCTTCCTCGGCGCCCTCGCGGGCACGCAGGTCGGGCTCGTCCTGCCGGCAGACGTGCTGACCGTGATCCTCTACCTCGTGGTGCTGGGCTCGGGGGCCTCCGTCCTTCTCCGCATGCGCGCCGGCGAGAAGGGCGCGGCCGACGTCGCGCCCATGCCCGGCGCCGGGAGGCTCTTCGTCGTGGGCCTCGTGACCGCCGTGGTCTGCGCCGCCTCAGGCGCGGGCGGGCCCGTGCTCGTGGTTCCCGTGCTCATGCTCATGGGCGTGGGGCCGCGCACGGCCGTGGGCATGGCACTGCTCGACTCCGTCGCCATAGCCGTGCCCGCGACCGTGGGCTACCTCCTCGGGGGCGGCGTCGGGGCCGAGGTGTGGTCGCTTCTGCCCGCGGCGCTGGTGGCGCACGGGGCGGGCGTCCTTCTCGGCAGCTTCAACGCGCACAGGATCAACGCCCCCCTGCTCAAGGGCATCGTCGCCGTGGGGTCGATCGCCGTGGCGCTCTTCAAGCTCGCCCAGCTCGCGCTCTAGGTGAGGCCTCGCTGCCCGGGGCCCGGCTCGCGGCGCGCCCCGCATCAAAATCGAGACGGGCCGCCCGGGACGGCGTACAATGGTCCCGGACCATCGAGGGAGAGGGGACCCATGATCGGATCAGAGACCACGCGCGTCGCGCCGTTCCAGGACGCCAGGGGCAAGCTCGGCTTCGGCTGCATGCGCCTGCCCAAGCTTGAGGACGGCGCCGTCGACATCGCCACGTTCACGCAGATGGTCGACGCCTTCCTCGACGGTGGCCTCAACTACTTCGACACCGCGCGCCCCTACCACTCCGGAGGCTCCGAGCCGGCGCTCGCGCAGGCGCTCACCTCGCGCCACGACCGCTCCGAGTTCCTGCTCGCGGACAAGCTCTCCCCCAACGGCTTCGAGCGCCGCGAGGACATCCGACCGCTCATCGAGGACCAGCTGCGCGCCTGCGGCGTGGACTACTTCGACTTCTACCTCATGCACTCGCAGGGCATGGGCAACTACGAGAAGTACCAGCGCGAGGGCGCCTACGAGGAGGCCTTCGCCGCGCGCGACGCCGGGCTCGTGCGCCACGTGGGCTTCTCGTTCCACAGCAACGCCGCCTTCCTCGACCGCATCCTGACCGACCACCCCGACGTCGAGTTCGTCCAGCTGCAGGTCAACTACCTCGACTGGGAGAGCGGCGTCATCCAGAGCCGCGCGTGCTGCGAGGTCGCGGCCGCCCACGGCAAGCCCATCATCGTGATGGAGCCCGTCAAGGGCGGCCGGCTCGTCAACCTGCCCGACGAGGCGCGCGAGGCGCTCGCCGCCGCGGGGCCCGGCTCGCCCGCGAGCTACGCGCTGCGCTTCGCCGCGGGGCTGCCGGGCGTCGAGATGGTCCTCTCCGGCATGGGCACGCCCGAGATGATTGCGGAGAACGTGGCGACGTTCTCGCCGCTCAGGCCGCTCTCCCCCGCCGAGCGCGACGCCATCGACCGCGTGACGCAGATCCTGCGCGGCCAGAACGCCATCGAGTGCACGGCCTGCCGCTACTGCGTGGACGGCTGCCCCAAGAAGATCAACATCCCCGACGTCTTCTCCTGCCTCAACGCCAAGCGCGCCTACGGGGAGAGCTCGGCCGAGTTCTACTACAAGTCCGTCCACACGGGGCACGGCCACGGCCTTGCGTCCGAGTGCGTGGGCTGCGGCGCCTGCGAGCGCGCGTGCCCGCAGCACCTGCCCATCCGCGATCTGCTCAAGGAGGTCGCGGCCGAGTTCGAGACCGAGGCCTAGGCGAGCCAGATGGTTTTTCTCGCCACGTGAATACGAGCGGCCGTAGCGGGGAACAAAACACTGTCTGAAAACGACGAGACCCGGGAGGCCCCATGGAAGACACGCACGCCGAGAAGAACCCGGCCCCCGAGCACAACGCTCACTTCGCGAGCCCCGGCATCTTCGAGGTCGGCCACTCGCCCAACGAGGTCGTCCCCGCCGCGGACGGCCCCGAGCCGATCGAGGGCCGCCTGCGCAAGGCGCCGCTGCGCGTGCCTGACAACTACGAGGAGTGCAGCGGCTTCACGCTCTTCGGCCGGCGCATCCGGACGCTGCTCTACTCCACCGACGTCGCCGCGATCCGCAACTCCAACGCGGACGCGATCTTTGCCGTCTACCCGTTCACCGCGCAGCCCGCCATCACGCAGGCGCTGCTCACGGTAGCCGAGGCGCCGCTCTTCGTGGGCGTGGGCGGCGGCACCACCACGGGCCGGCGCGCCGCGGAGCTCGCCGCGGTCTCGGAGATGCAGGGAGCCGCGGGCGTGGTCCTGAACTCCCCCGCCACCCCGGAGATGGTCGCCCAGGTGGCCTCCACCGTGGACATCCCCGTGATCGCCACGATCACGCGCTTTGACAATGAGGCCGCCGAGAAGATCCAGTCCGGCGCGCGCATCATCAACGTGGCGGCCGGCCGGCGCACGCCCGAGGTCATCGCCGAGCTGCGCGCCGCCTTCCCCACGCTGCCGATCATCGCCACCGGCGGGCGCGACGACGAGACCGCCGCGGCCACCATCGCCGCGGGCGCGAACGCGCTCATCTGGGCTCCGCCGAGCGTCGTCGAGCTGCAGCGCGACATGATGATGCGCTACCGCGAGAAGGCGGAGGCGGCCGCCGAGGCCGCGGGCGAGGAGCGCCCCGTCGCCACCGTGGTCCCCGACATCACCGACATGCCGGTGGCCGACGTGCCCAACGGCGTGGTGGAGAGCGTGCCTCCCGAGGTCGAGGCCGCCGAGCAGATCGGGGACGAGGACTTCGTGAGCCCGTACCGCGGGCGGCTGCCGCGCCTGCCGTTCTTCGGTCGGCGCGCCAAGTAGCGGGCGCGCGTCCTTCTCGCCCGCGCCCCTCTCGGCGTGCGTCCCGACGCTGCCAGCCGCTGACTCCCGACAATTCCAGACGAAGTTTCAGGTGAGCGGAACCAAATGCGCGCCGAGCGTGCATAATGGACGGGACGCCAACACCACACGAGAGGGGCAGGCACATGCTGGAGCTTGAGGACCGCATCCGCAGGGACGGGATCGTTCGCGAGGGCAACGTCCTCAAGGTCGACAACTTCCTCAACCACCAGTGCGACGTGGCCCTCTACGACCACATGGGCGCCGAGTGGGCGCGCCTCTTTGCCGGCAAGCGCATCGACAAGATCCTCACGATCGAGGCCTCCGGCATTGGCATCGCGTGCGTGGCGGCAACCCACTTCGGCGGCGTGCCCGTGGTCTTTGCGCGCAAGACCGAGTCCAAGAACCTCGACGGCGACCAGTACCGCACCAACATCACGAGCTACACCAAGGGCCGTGAGTACCAGGTCATCGTTGCCAAGCGCTTCCTCACGCCCGGCGAGCACGTGCTCATCATCGACGACTTCATGGCCATGGGCTGCGCGATGAACGGCCTGCTCCAGATCTGCGACGAGGCGGGCGTCATCGTGGAGGGCATCGGCATCGCCATCGAGAAGGGCTTCCAGCCGGGCGGCGACGAGCTGCGCCGCCGCGGCTACCAGGTGGAGTCGCTCGCCATCGTGAAGTCCATGGACGCCGAGACCGGCGAGATCGTGTTCGCGTAGGCGCGGCACCCTGCCCAGGCTTCGATTGTCGGTGGCTTTCTGGACGAGACTCCAGTACTACCCCGACTGTGACATTTTCTACCTGCGCTTCTTGTAGCCTCTTTTTGCCGCTACCGAGCATTCCGCTCAAAGATCACCGACAATCGTCACCCCTGTCCCCTGCCGTCTGGGGCACAGGGGTCCGTGCGCGTCCACGGCGCGACCAGACGCCAAATTCCCGTTGACATATGAACAGATGCTCATATAATCATGAGTAAGAAAACGTATGAACATCCGTTCAGATGTTCATTCTCACGTGAGAGGAGGCTCATCATGGCCGAGAAGGTAGCAGCCGGGGAGGCCCCCGACGAGATGCCCGACGAGGAGCTGCTCTACGACCTCGCCGACCTGTTCAAGGTCTTCAGCGACACCACGCGCATCAAGATCCTCTACGCGCTCATGGGTCGCGAGCTCTGTGTCGCGGACATCGCCGAGGAGACGGGGTCCACGCAGAGCGCCGTCTCCCACCAGCTGAGGACCCTCAAGTCGGCGCGCCTGGTGAAGTTCCAGCGAGACGGGCGCAACGTCCTCTACTCGCTTGCCGACGACCACGTCTACACGATGCTCAACCAGGGCATGTCCCACATCTGCGAGTAAGGAGACCGCGATGCGAAAGTCATTCAAGCTCGATGAGATCGACTGCGCCAACTGCGCGCGCAAGCTGCAGGACGAGCTCGCCAGGGTGGACGGCGTGGACGCCGTCTCGGTGAACTTCATGACGCAGAAGCTCACGCTCTCCGCAGCCGACGACCGCTTCGACGACGTGCTGGGCCGCGTGGTCGCGCTCGCGGCCAAGATCGAGCCCGACTGCGAGATCATCCGCTAGAAGCGCTAGAAGGGGACGGGTTATTTCTCTCAGAGTTTTCGGGACAGGTCGATAACGCGCGCGGCACATGGCGCGCCACACAGCCCAGGCCTGTCCCAAATTCTCTGAGAGAAAAAACACGTCCCCAATTTGCAGAGGAGCTGCTGTGAACAAGAAGCAGAAGCGGTGGCGCAACCGCATCATCGTCGCCCTGGCCCTCTTCGCCGCGGCGTTCGCCGTCGAGGAGAGCGGGCTTCTCGCCACGCTCTTTGGGACGCCGGGCGACGTCTACGCGAGCTTCGCGCTCTTCTTCGTCCCCTACCTCATCGCGGGCTACAAGACCCTGCTCGAGGCCGCGCGCAACATCCGTCGCGGAGACCCCTTCGACGAGGCGTTCCTCATGTCCGTGGCCTCGCTCGGCGCCTTTGCGATGGTCTTCTTCCCCGAGACCGAGCCCCACATGGCCGAGGGCGCGGCGGTCATGCTCTTCTACCAGGTGGGCGAGCTCTTCCAGAGCTACGCCGTGGGCCAGAGCCGCAAGTCCATCGCCGCCATGATGGACATCGCGCCCGAGTACGCCAACGTCGAGAAGGACGGAGAGCTCGTAGAGGTGGACCCCGCCGAGGTCGCCGTGGGCGAGACGATCGTGGTCAAGCCCGGCGAGCGCGTCCCGATAGACGGCGTGGTCACGGACGGCGCCTCCCAGCTCGACACCGCCGCGCTCACCGGCGAGTCCGTCCCGCGCCACGTGGAGCCGGGCGCAGACGTCATCTCCGGCTGCGTCAACATGACGGGCGTCCTGCGTGTCCGCACGACCAAGCCCTACGGAGAGTCCACGGTCGCCCGCATCCTCGAGCTCGTGGAGAACGCGAGCGAGAAGAAGGCCCGCACCGAGAACTTCATCACACGCTTCGCCCGCGTCTACACGCCGGCAGTCACGCTCTCGGCGCTCGCGCTCGCCGTGATCCCGCCGCTCGCCGGCATGGGCGCCTGGTCCGACTGGGTCCTGCGCGGCCTCACCTTCCTCGTGGTGAGCTGCCCGTGCGCGCTCGTCATCTCCGTGCCGCTCTCCTTCTTCGGCGGCATCGGCGGCGCCTCGCGCCTCGGCATCCTCGTCAAGGGCTCCAACTACCTCGAGCTTCTCGCCCACGTGGACACCGTGGTCTTCGACAAGACCGGCACGCTCACCTCGGGCACCTTCAACGTGGTGGCCATCCACCCGGAGGCCGGTGTGGACCCCGACTACGTGCTCTCCATGGCGGCGCACGCCGAGTCCTTCTCTGACCACCCCATCGCCGTCTCCGTGCGCGCCGCCTACTCCGGAGAGATCGACCGCGAGAGGATCGCCGAGGCCCGTGAGGAGTCCGGCCACGGCGTGAGCGCCCGCGTGAACGAGCACCTGGTCCTCGTGGGCAACGACAAGCTCATGGCCGAGCACGGGGCCGCCTGGCACGACTGCGACCTCACCGGCACGATCCTGCACGTCACCGTCGACGGCGAGTACGTGGGCCACATCGTGATCGCCGACGTCGTCAAGGAGGACGCCGAGAAGGCCATCCGCGACCTCCACGCCGCCGGCGTGCGCCGCTGCGTCATGCTGACCGGAGACCGTCAGGACGTGGCCGAGGCCGTGGCCGCACGCCTCGGCATCGACGAGGTCCGCGCACAGCTCCTCCCCCAGGACAAGGTCGATGCCGTGGAGCGCCTGCTCGCAGGCGAGAAGGACGGCGCGCGCCTGGCCTTCGTGGGCGACGGCATCAACGACGCGCCCGTGCTCATGCGCGCGGACGTGGGCGTCGCCATGGGCGCGATGGGCTCCGACGCCGCCATCGAGGCCGCCGACGTCGTCCTCATGGACGACAGGCCCTCCAAGATCGCCCAGGCCATGCGCGTGGCCCGAAAGACCATGCGAATCGTCTGGCAGAACATCGTGTTTGCCATCGGCGTGAAGGTGCTGATCCTTGTGCTCGCCGCCTTCGGCGTCGCCAGCATGTGGCTCGCGGTCTTCGGGGACGTGGGCGTTGCGATGATCGCGATCCTCAACGCCATGCGCTGCATGCGCGCGGAGTAGCGCGCTAAACGGAACAGGGGGCGGCCCCGACGGACCGCCCCCTTCCAGTCTCTCAGCGGAGGTTTGCCCCGAGGTAGGCGATGATGTCCTCCGACTCGTACATCGGCTCGCCGTCGACGAAGAGGCAGGGGACCTGACCCTTGCCGCCCACGCGAACGAGCTCGTCGCGCGCGGCGGGGTCGGAGGTGATGTCCTCCACCGTCACGCGCCCGTCATCGAGCCCGACGCGGGAGAGGTACGCGAGGACCTTCTGGCAGTAGGGGCAGCCGGGCATGACGAACAGGCGGTATGAGGGTGAATCGGACGCGGGCATGGAGAGCTCCTCTCTGGTCGGGTTCTTCCGCCCGTATCCTACCCACGGCGAGCGACGCGATGCGCCCTCCACGAAAACTCGCCTAAAAGGGGCCTGGCCCCTTTTAGGCGAGTTTTTCGGCGACGAGGGACTCGAGGACGTCGCCGAGCTCGTGGCCGGCGACGCGCATCATCTGGGGGAAGCGCGAGTAGTACGTGAGACCCGGCATGGAGTTGACCTCGTTGAAGACGACCTCGCCCTCCGGCGTGACGAAGAGGTCCACGCGCGCGAGGCCCTCGCAGCCAAGCGCCTCGTAGACGGCCGTCCCGGCGGCGCGGACGCGCGCGAGGACATCCTCGGGGAGCTGGGCGGGGCAGCGGAGCTCGGTGTTTGCGCCCGGGTCCTTCTCGAGGTGGATGCGGAAGAACCCGTCGCCGGAGACCACGATCTCGTCGGGCTCGCCCATCCAGGTGCCGCGCACGGCGTCGCCCACGATGGCGCAGCCCACCTCGACGCCCGTGATGGCCTCCTCGACGGCGACCTTCTCGTCGAGCGCGAAGGCCGCGTCGAGAGCCTCGGCGTATGCTGCCTCGTCGGCGGCGCGGGAGACGCCGATCGAGGAGCCGCCGCGCGCGGGCTTCACGAAGACCGGGTAGCCGCCGCAGGCCTCGACGGCCGCGGCGCACTCCTCCGGGGAGCACCCGCGCCAGAGCACCTCGCAGCGCGGCGAGCGCACGCCGGCCGCCGCGGCCAGCCGGTGAGACGCGTCCTTGTCCATGCACACGGCGCTCGCCATGACGCCGCAGCCAACGTACGGGACGCCGGCGACCTCGAGCGCGCCCTGGACGGTCCCGTCCTCGCCGCCCTGGCCGTGCAGGACGGGAAGGGCGACGTCAACCGCTAGTGGACGCGCGACGCCGCCCTCTCCCAGCTCGACGAGGCCCGACCCCGGGACGAGCGCCACGGGCGCGCAGTCGTGCTCCTCCCACGACCCGGTGAGCTCCGCCGGGTCCCCCGCGTAGCGCAGCCAGCGTCCGTCGCGCGTGATGCCCACGAGCACGAGCTCGAAGCGACCGCCCAGCGCGGAGATGACGTTGTCCGCGGACTTGCAGGAGATGTCGTGCTCGGTGGAGACGCCACCGAAGATGATTGCAACCCTCGTCATGACCAACCCTTCGTCGGATACCTTCACGCGCCCCATTATAAGGATGACGGGAGACGGCTCGCGGTATAGTTGAGGTGACCGTCACCCTAAGGAGGAACCATGTCAAAAGAGCGCAAGCTCCTCAAGATCGTCTGCTTCCTGTACATCCTCGACGCCCTCGCCTGCCTCGTCTTCGGCGGCATAACGCTCGCCGGCATGGGGCTGCTCGACCCCGCCGACGTCGTGAGCGTGGGCGGCATCGACTTCAACCTGCAGGCCTGGGCCGTCATCTTCGGCATCTGGGGCATCGTGTCCGGCGTCTTCTACCTCATCTACGCCGGAGCGGGCATCCGCGGCGCCAACACGCCGCGCAAGATCGGGCCCTTCCGCGCCATGAGCCTCGTCGCCGTCGTCTTCTCGGTGGTCGGCCTCGTGCTCGGCGTCGCGCTCGACGGCGCTGCCGCCAACATGAGCATGTACGTGGTCTCGATCGTCTTCGCGGTGCTGTGCTTCGTGCTGTCCGGCAAGATCAAGGAGCAGGCAGAGCGCTAGGGCGAGAAGGACCTGCCATACAGGCCCCTTTCATGCGGCGCCCGCCCCCCGGGGCGGGCGCCGCTCGCATGAGTGCCGCGCCTTCGGGCCGCTCCCGAAAGACCTCGCAAGGGGGCATGAGACCTGATGCCATGCTGCTATCCCTCTGGCTCTGGTTACGCTAGAGTCTCCCCCGGAAACGTCGAGCCGCGACCGTACGAAGGGAACCCATGGCCTCCCCCACGCCCCGCATGACGACGCGAGAGCTCCTCCCGCTCGTCGCCCTCACCCTGTCAGCCTTCCTGCTCAACACCTCGGAGTTCGTGCCCATCGGCCTGCTCACGGACATCGCCGGGGCGTTCTCGCTCAGCGAGTCGGGCGCCGGCGCCATGATCTCCATCTACGCATGGGCCGTGGCGCTCCTCTCGCTGCCGCTCATGCTCGCCGCGAGCCGCATCTCCCCGAGGGCCCTCATCGTCTCGGTGCTCGCCGTCTTCTGCGGCGGGCAGGTCGCCTCGGCCCTTGCCCCCACGTTCGAGCTGCTCGTGGCATCCCGCCTCATCGTTGCCGCCGCGCACGCGGTCTTCTGGTCGGTGGCCTCCCCCTTTGCCGTGCGCGTGGCGGCGCCCGAGAGGTCCTCGCTCGCCATGAGCATGATCGTCACGGGAACCTCCGTCGCCATGATCTTCGGGCTGCCGCTCGGCCGCGCGCTCGGGCTCGCCCTCGGCTGGCGGATGACCTTCGTCTGCGTGGGGACGGCCGCCGCGGTGGCGCTGGTCGGCCTCGTCGCGTTCTTCCCGCGGCTCGAGGCGGGAGAGCCGTTCACGCTCGGCCGCCTGCCCGAGCTCGCTCGCAACCGCGCGCTCGTGGGGCTCTACCTCGCCACCATCCTCTTCGCGACCGGATACTACACGGGCTACAGCTACATCGAGCCCTTCCTCAAGCAGGTGGCAGCCATGCCCGACGCGCTCATCACCGCCGCACTCACCGTGTTCGGCGTCGCGGGGCTCGGCGGGAGCTGGCTCTTCGCCCGCCTCTTCGACGCGCACCGCCGTCCCTTCCTCACCGCAACGATGCTCGGCATGGCGGCGGCGCTCCTCCTGCTCCTCCCCCTCGCGGGGGTTCCGGCCGGGCCCTTCGCGGTCTGCGTCATCTGGGGCGTCTCCGCCACCGCCTACAACGTCGCCGCGCAGGCCGAGGTCATCCGCAGCACCTCGCAGGCGGCCACCCCGGTCGCCATGTCGGTCTTCTCCGGCCTCTTCAACGTGGGAATCGGCACGGGCTCGATCATCGGCGGCCTAGTGTGCGACGCCGCGGGGCCCGTCGGCGTGGGGCTCGTGGGCGGCGTCATCGCCGCCGCCGGGGCGCTCTACTGCCTCGCGCGCCTCGGGCGACTCCTCGAGGGGGAGGGGCGGCGCTGAGCCCGGCATCCCGACGGCCCTGGGGCGGCCATCGCCTGCAATCAGGCGGATAGTGGGAAACTTTCCCTGAGCGGCCTGCAATCGGGCGGATAGTGGGAAGCCTTTTCCGGCCCCGCTCCCCAAGAGACGCCGCTGCCAACTGGCCGTTTTGCCCCGGGCAGGGGACGGACACCCGACGGGGCGCCTCAGAAGGCGGATAATTGCTTCGCACTATCCGCCTGATTGCAGGCCCGTTGGCAGATTCTTCGCACTATCCGCCTGATTGCAGGCCCGTTGGCAGATTCTTCGCACTATCCGTCAGATTGCACGACGGGCCGGGCCCGCCGACCCGTCCCGCACCCAAGGAGGCCTCATGCGCCACCCCGTATTTGACCTGCACTGCGACACCGCCGACCGCCTCGCGTGGCAGACACTGCCGGATGACCTGCGCCGCGCCTGCGGGACGGACTTCTACGGCCCCGGCGACGGAGAGGACCCCGAGGGCTGCCGCGAGCTCGCCCGGAGCCGCTGCCACGTCTCCCTCGAGGCCGTCGGCGAGACGCCCTGGGCGCAGTGCTTCGCCTGCTTCATCCCCGACGAGCTCTCCCCCGAGCAGGCCGCCCGCTTCTACCGGCACGTCGCGGCGTACCTCGAGGCCGAGGTCCGGAAGAACGCGAGCGCGGTCGCCCTCGTGAGCGGTGCCGACGAGATCCGCCCCGCCCTCCGGTCGGGCCGCATGGCCGCCGTCCGCACGATCGAGAACGCGCGCCTCTTCGCCGCGGACCTCGGCCTCGTGGGACGCCTCGCAGAGCAGGGCGTCCTCATGGCCTCCCTCAGCTGGAACGCCGAGGGCCCGCTCGCGAGCGGCTGCGACTCCCATGCCGGACTCACCCCGCTCGGCGCGCAGGCGCTGGCGGAGATGGAGCGCGCCGGCATGGTGCTCGACGTCTCTCATCTCAACGACGAGAGCCTCGCGGACGCGCTCGCCCTCGCGACGCGCCCCGTCGTGGCGAGCCACTCCAACTCCCGCGCCTTCTGCGCGCACCCGAGGAACCTCACCGACCGGCAGTTCCTGGAGATTCGCGACCGGGGAGGCCTCGTGGGCCTCAACCTCTGCTGCGGCTTCCTGCGCGAGGGGGCCGGCGCCGACGACGTCACGTTCGATGACGTGGCGGCCCACGTCGAGCACTGGCTCGACCTCGGGGGCGAGGGGGTCATCGCGCTCGGGGCCGACTTCGACGGCGCCACCGTCCCCGCCTTCCTCGACGGCGCGCGGACGCTGCCCTCCCTCCAGGCCCTTCTCGCCAGGCGCTTTGGCGATGAGGTATGCGCGCGGCTCTGCTCGGGCAACGCGCTCGCGTTCTTCGAGCGCGTCGGGCGCAGCCGCTGAGTCGACGGCCCGAGTCGACGCCCCTCGCACGCATTCTGCGCGACGAGCCCCGCAGGGGCGCAGATGGCGAGAAGGACACGGCGCAGAATGCATGATGCGCGCCGTCCCGCTTGCCCCCTACCCGCAAAACGCCGCGCCCCGCCTGTGCTGGGAGGCGGGGCGCGGCACTGGAAAGGAGGCTCGGCGAGGGGTGCATGGCGGGACCCCGCGTCGAGATGGGTCATCGATGATGGCTAGGGCGTTGCCGGGTCGGCGTCGGCGGGAAGGCCCATGTAGGCGAGCATCCCCTCGACGGCGCGCTTGGCCCCGGCAACGGCGTGCACCACGGTCCGCGGGCCGGTGGCCACGTCGCCCGCGGCAAAGACGCCCGGGACGGTGGTCATGCAGGACTCGTCGACCTCAAGCAGGCCGCGCTCGTTGGTGGCAAGCCCCGTCGTGGTGAGCACGAGCTTGTTCTTGGGGAGCTGGGAGACGGCGATGATCACGGTGTCGCAGCGCACGTGGTCGAGCTCGTCCTCGTAGCCGACGACGTCGTTCTTCTCGTCGAAGATCGCGGTGCGGAAGGTCGGGCCCTCGTCGTCGATGGAGACGACGTCCTTGCCGTAGACGATCTCGGCGCCCTCGAGCTCGGCGTACTCGACCTCCTCGGAGCTGGCGGTGACCTCGTGCGTGTTGGAGTAGAGCGTCACGCGGCGCGCGCCGTGGCGCAGGGCCGAGCGCGCCACGTCCATCGCGACGTTGCCCACGCCGATGATGGCCACGTCGCGGCCGATGGACACGCTCGAGGGGTCGACGAGGTAGTCGATGCCAAAGAAGACGTTGCCGCGCGCCTGCCCCAGGATGTCGAGCTTGCGGGCGCGCCAGGTGCCGGTGCCCACGAAGACCGCGTCGTAGCCGTCGCGGAAGAGGTCGTCGATGTGCAGGGCGCCGCCGATCGTGGTGGAGGGGCGCACGCGCACCCCGAGCGCACACATGACCTCGCGATACCGCTGGACGAGCTCCTTGGAGAGGCGGAACTCGGGGATGCCGTACTGCAGCACGCCCCCGATCTCCGTGCGCTGCTCGAAGACCGTGACGGCGCAGCCGCGCTCGGCGAGCTTGATCGCCACCGTGATCCCCGCGGGCCCCGAGCCGATGACGGCGACGGACTTCCCGCAGGGCTGCGGCCGCTCGGGCTCCAGCCGGTCGAGGTAGGTGCTCGAGATGTAGTGCTCGATGCTCGAGAAGTGCACGGGGTTGCCCTTGCGCGCCTGGACGCAATTGCCCTCGCACTGGTTGGAGTGGTTGCACACGAGCGAGCACACGGCGCTCATGGGGTTGTTCTCGAAGAGCAGCGCGCCGGCCTCGTCCATCCTGCGCTCCTTGAAGAGCCGGATGACCTCGGGGATGGGCGTGTGGACGGGGCAGCCACGCTCCTGGCACATCGCCCGGCGGCAGCCCAGGCAGCGGTTGGCCTCCTCGATGACGTGGACGGCCACGACTAGCCCCTGATCTCGCGGACGAGCGCGGAGGCCTCGGCGGTGAGCTCGAGCATGCGGTCGAACTCGCCAGCGCGGATGAGGTCGGGCTTGACCATCCAGGTGCCGCCGCAGGCGAGGATCGCCGGACACTCGAGGTACTCGCGCAGGTTTGACGCAGACACGCCGCCGGTGGGCATGAAGCGGTGCCCCACGAAGACCGAGGCGAGCGCCTTGATCGTGGCGAGGCCGCCGTACTGCGCCGCCGGGAAGAACTTGGTGACCTCGAGGCCCGCGTTCACGAGCGCGGTGACCTCGGTGGGGGTGACGCCGGCAGGAAGCACCGGCACCTCGTGCTCGAGGCACCAGTCGACGACCTGCATGTTGTAGCCCGGGGAGACGATGTAGCGAGCGCCCGCGTCAACGGCGCGGCGCGCCTGATCGAGGTTGAGCACGGTGCCGGCGCCCACGAGGAGGTCGGGGCACTTCTCGCTCATCTCGTGGATGGCGTCGGCGGCGCAGGCGGTGCGGAAGGTGACCTCGGCGGAGGGCAGGCCGCCCCTCACGAGCACGTCCGCCACCGGCAGCGCGTCCTCGACGCGGTCGAGCACGACGACCGGCACCACGCCGACCTTCTCCACCTCGCGGTAGAACCCGTCCATGTATCCCATGTCTCTCCCCTCCTGCCGGGACCCCCGGCAAAACCTGACGAACGTGCCAAATAAACCTGACGCCAGCGGCACAGCGGCGCGGCTAGCGGGCGACGCGCGTGCCGGCGCCCTTCGACGCCACCGCCTCGATCTCGGCGGGCGTCACGAGGTTGGAGTCCCCGTGGATCGTGAGCTTGAGGACGCTCGCCGCGATGGCGTACTCGCTCGCGTGGTCGAGGTCGAAGCCGTGGAGCAGCGCGTGGACGAGCCCGGCGCCGTAGGCGTCGCCGGCGGCCACGCCCTCGAGCACGTGCACGTGGTGGACGGACGAGAAGTGCGGCGCGCCGTCGGCGTAGACCATGCCCATCCAGTCGGAGTCCTCGACGGCGCGAACGTCGCGGATGACGGAGGCCACCATCCTGCAGCCGTAGCGCTCGCAGATCTGGCGCGCCATCTCGACGTAGTCCTCGCGCTCCTCGATCCCGTTGGCGAGCGAGCCGGAGACGCAGGTCATCCCCAGCGCGGAGGGGGCATCCTCGTCGTTGGCCACGCAGACGTCGACGTGGGGCATGAGGCGCGCCATCACGGCCTGGGCGCGCTCGGGGGACCAGAGCTTGCCGCGGTAGTTGAGGTCGAGCACGGTGGTGATCCCGCACTCGCGGCAGGCGGCGAGAGCCTCCTCGCACGCGAGGGCCATCTCCTCGGAGACGGCGGGGGTCACGCCGGAGACGTAGAAGGCGCCGACGCCCTCGAGGATGGCGTCCCAGTCGAGCTCGTCGTGGCCCGCGAGCGAGATCGCGGAGTACTTGCGGTCGTAGACGCAGCCGTTGGAGCGCACCGACGCGCCCACCTCGAAGAAGTAGGACCCGAGGCGGTCCCCCGAGCGGACGACGCGGGAGACGTCGACGCCGTAGGACGTGAGCGAGCGCAACGCGCAGTCGCCGATGCGGTTGGCGGGGACGATGGAAACGAAGGCCGCGTCGTCGCCCTGGAACGCGAGGGAGAGCGCGACGTTGGCCTCGGCGCCGCCGTAGCGGACCTCGAACGTCGAGGCCTGCTCCAGTCGGAGGTTGTCCGGCGGCGAGAGCCGCATCATGATCTCACCGAACGCGAGCACCTTGGTCTTCTCGTCCACCACGTCTCCCCTCTTTAGCGTGTCTAGCTTTGGGAAATCGATTTCCCAACGGCATGTAGTATAGTACCGAGAAGAACGATCTGCGCGTGAAGGCGCGCGCACACGAAGTCTCGACAAACGCGAGGGGGCGGCATGGCGCGCACGAGCATACGGGATGTCGCCCGCGAGGCGGGCGTGAGCCCGGCCACGGTGTCGCGGTTCCTGAACGGCCGCTGGACCTCCATGTCGGCCGAGACGCGCGAGCGCATCGCCGAGGTGGTGGAGCGCACGGGCTACCGGCCGAGCAGCGTGGCGCGCAGCCTCCGCCTCGAGACCTCCCACACGCTCGGCGTGGTCATGGCGGACGTGCGCAACCCCTATTCCGGCGAGGTCCTGCAGGAGCTCTGCGACCAGGCCGAGTCCGCGGGCTACACGCTCATGTGCTCCTTCTCCGAGAACGACCCCACGCGCGAGGCGGAGGCCATCGAGCGGCTCGTGGACGCCCGCGTGGACGGCCTCGTGGTCAACACCACCGGCGGCAACGACGAGCTCATCGCCGAGACCGCGGCGCGCGTCCCCACCTGCCTGCTCGATCGCGCCATCTCGGGACCGGACGGGGGCGCGTGCGCGGTCGACCTCGTGACCTCGGACAACACCCGGCTCGTGGAGCACCTGCTCGACCTTCTCGCCCGACGCGGGGCGAGAAGGGCCGCGCTGCTCACGGAGCCCGTCTCCACGAGCGCCACGCGGCGCGCCCGAGCCGAGGCCTTCGCATCTGGCCTGGCCAGGCGCGGCATGGTCGGCTCCGTCGAGGGGCTCGGCGAGGGGGGCGAGGGCATCGAGGAGGTGCTCGGCCGCCTCGCGCACGAGCGCGGGGAGGGGCCGCTCGCCATCGTGGCGGTAAACGGCCTCGTCTTCCTGCGCCTCGCCGAGGCCATCAGGGGGAGCGGCCTTGCGGTCGGTCATGACGTGGCGCTCGCCACCTTCGACGACTACGCCTGGAACCGCGTGCTCTTCGGCGGCGTGACCACGGTCGCCCAGGACACGGCACGCGTGGCCGGCGAGGTGCTCGTGCGCGTGCTCGCCCGGGCGAAGGACCCGGCCCGACCGACCGAGCGAATCGAGGTGCCCGGCACCGTCATCGAGCGCGCGAGCACGCGGCTGGCGTGACGGCGGGGACGCCCCTCATGCCGAGAAGAACGTCGCGAGGGCCCCGCACAGTTGCGGAGCGGGGCGAATGCGACGCTCTTCTCCCCGCTTCTGTCGCGAAGGCCCCGCACGGTTGCCGAGCGGGGCGTTCGCGACGCTTTTCTCGATGCAAACGTCGCGAGCCCCCCCCACGACAGACGTGTGGGGTGTTCGGGACGAATCCGGGAAACGTCGTCGGCTACTCCTCCGAATAGCGCGGCGGGACGAGCCCGGCGCGCTCGAGCGAGACCACGATCGGCACCACGACGGCGAGTTGCAGGACGATGCCCGTGATCGCCGTCACGAAGGAGGCCGTGAGCCAGGCCTCGAGCGAGTAGGCGCCCGCCGAGAAGATCAGCGCGCGCAGCACGCCGTTCACCACGCGCCCGGCGAGCATGGCGCCCACGAGCGAGATGTAGAGGTCGGCGGTGGTGTTGCCCGTGCGGACCACGCGCGAGAGCAGGCCGGAGACCAGGCCGTAGACGAGAAGCTCGCAGGTCATGGGCGGCAGCATCGGCGCGGGCGGCATGCCCGTGAGCAGGCCGGACAGGACGGGCGCGAGCACGCCGGTCGCGGCGCCCGCGACGGGGCCGGCCACGAGGCCGGAGATCATCACGGGAATGTGCATGGGCAGCCAGGTGGCGCCCGCGTTGGGAATGGAGTGGAACGCCATCGGGAGCACGATCCCGAGCGCCGCGCACACGGCGGCGACGACGACCTTCTTCACCTGACTCATTGGTTCCTCTTCCCCTCTCCCGTCGTGTCGGCGGCGCGCGGGCGGTCGATCCGGTACCCGCGGGCCTCCATGGCGCAGGAGAGCTCGTCGGCTCGCCTCATCGCCGATACGAAGATGGGTACGAGCAGCCGTACATAGCTGACGGCTCGTCGCACAATACCATGAGAAGCGACGCCACCGCAACGTATTTCCTGGGCGCGCATGAGCTGCCGGCTCTCCCGCAGGAGCGTCGGCACAAACTGCACCGTCACGCCCACGGCGAGCGCGGCCGCCTCCGTGGGCAGGCCGAGGCGGCCGAGCGGGCGCAGCAGGCGCCTCACGCCGTCCACGAGCTCCTGGGGGCGCGTGGTCGCCGTGAGGAGGGTGCCCAGGACCACCACCAGAAGCGTTCGCACCACCACGCGCGCGCCCTGCGCGAGCCCCGCGGGGGTGAGGTGCGCGGGCCCGAGCGAGACGAGGGGGTCGGCGTCGCTGAAGAAGAGAGCGTTCATGGCGAGGACCATGAGCAGGAACCAGCGCAGGCCCCACGCGGCCCGTCCCGCGGCGCGCCAGCCCACGCGCGAGACGGCCACGAGGGCGCAGACGCCCGCCGAGACGGCGAAGAGCTCGAGCGGGGTCGTGGCGAGCACGACGAGAAGGGCGCAGGCGAGAAGACCGACGAGCTTGGGACCGGCCCCCATGCGATGGAGCGGCGAGTCCACCCACACGTATCCGGCAAGCGACCTCATGACGCCCTCCCCCGCGCGATGGCCGACGCGAGCTCCCCGGCCGTGAGGGGCGCGCCCGGCACGTCGATGCCGGAGCGCCTCAGAGCCGAGGCGGCACGAGCGGCACAGGCGCCCTCGAGGCCGTGGGCGCGCATGAGCCCCGCGTCGCCGAGAAGGGCGCGCATCGGCCCGTCGAGGGTCACGCGTCCGGCCTCGAGCGCCACCACGCGGTCCGCGACCGCAGCGAGCGCGTTGGCGTCGTGGCTGGCCACGACGACCGTGGCCCCGTCCTCGGCCGCGGCGCGCACCGCCGCGAGGCACGCCGAGCGGGCGCGCGGGTCGAGCCCGGCCGTGGGCTCGTCGAGCAGCAGCAGCGCGGGACGCAGCGCCAGCACGGACGCGATGGCGACGCGCCGCTGCTGGCCGCCCGAGAGCGCGAACGGGGAGCGGTGGCCCAGCTCGTCCAGGGAGAGCCCCATGAGCGCGAGCGCCGAGCCCGCCCGCTCGCGCGCCTTGGCCGCGCCCATGCCGCGCGCGAGCAGCCCGAAGGACACCTCGCGCTCCACCGTGGCCTCGAAGAACTGCCGCTCGGGGATCTGGAAGACGAGCCCGACGGACGCGGCGAGCGCTCGGGCGCCGGGGCCCCGCAGGGCGTCCGCGCCGTTCACGAGCAGCTGCCCGGAGTCGGGCGGCAGCACGCCGGCAAGGACGTCGAGCAGGGTCGACTTGCCCGAGCCCGTCTGTCCCATGAGCCCGGTGACGCCGCCCTCGAGCGAGAGCGTGACGTCGTCGAGCGCACGGTTCCTCTCGCCCGCCGCGCCCTCGTAGGTGACGGAAACCCCCTCGAGCCTCACTCGCACAGCGCGCTCACCAGCCCTTCGACCGTGACGGGCGCGGGCCCGGCCACGACGCCGGCCCCCTCGAGCTCGCGCCAGGCGCGGACCACGAGCGGCGGCTCCAGGCCGGCCCCCTCGAGCAGCGCCTCGTCCGAGAGCACGTCCGCCGGGGCGCCGTCGGCCGCGACCTCCCCGCCGCGCATGACCACGACGCGGTCGGCGCGGGCGGCGAGCTCCATGTCGTGCGTGATCCAGATGACCGTGGTGCCCCGCTCCTCGCGCGCCCGCGCCACGGCGCGCACGAGCTCGTCGCGCCCCCGCGGGTCGATCATCGAGGTCGCCTCGTCGAGCACGATGACGTCGGCGTCGCACGCGAGCACGCCCGCGAGGGCCACGCGCTGCTGCTGGCCTCCGGAGAGCGCGTGCGTGTCGCGCCGCTCGAAGCCCGCGAGCCCCACCGCGGCGAGGGCCGCCGACGCCGCCTCCCGCGCGCGTGGCCCGTCGGCGCCGAAGTTCAGCGGCCCGAAGGCCACGTCCTCCCCCACCACGGAGGAGACGAACTGGTTCTCGGGGTTCTGGAAGACCATGCCGCAGACGCGGCGCAGCTCCCAGACGCGCGACGGGTCCGCCGCGTCTATCCCGGCGACGCGCAGCTCGCCGGCCTGCAGGGAGATGAGCGCGTTCAGGTGCCGCGCGAGCGTGGTCTTGCCGGAGCCGTTCTCGCCCACGATGGCCACGAGCTCGCCCCGGGAGATGCCGAGCGAGACGTCGCGCAGCGTGGCGCGGCCCCTCACGTACGCGTGGCTGACGCCATGCGCGTCCACGATCTTCTCGCCCATCCCACCTCCCTCGACGGCCGACGCAGCGGCGACAATCTTACCTCACGCCGGGATGACGGGAGGGCGCGCCCGGGCGGGCTTCTCGCCACGCGCCGAGACAGAGCATCCGGACAAAATCCTGCCCTCGAGGGGATGTTTTTGTCGATTGGCTCTGTCTGGGCGAGAAGTGCGGGCCAGGCCCCGCCATGCCGGGGCGTTGTCTCGCCGAAAGTATAACGGTGCGCACCCCGGCGCCCCCTACCTGCGGTATTCTTGAGGCGCTACCGAGAAGAACCAAGAGGAGGACACGTGCTCACCTTCGAGAAGTACGTCCGCCCCGGCACCACGCGACAGGCCTACGAGCTCCTGCGGGAGAACCGTCAGGCCACGGTGATCGGCGGCATGATGTGGCTGCGCCTCGCCGACCGGACCTCGCCACTCGGCATCGACCTCTCCCACTGCGGGCTCGACCGGATCGAGGAGACCGAGGACGCGTTTCGCATCGGCGCGATGGTGACCCTGGGCGAGCTCGAGAACCATGAGCGCTTCCAGGCCGCCACCTGCGGCATCTTCACCGAGGCGGTCCGTGACATCGTGGGCACGCAGTTCCGCAACCTCGCCACGGTGGGCGGCTCGCTCTACGCGCGCATGGGCTTCTCCGACATCGTCACGGCGCTGCTCGCGCTCGACACCGAGGTCGAGCTCGAAGGGGCGGGCACCATGCCCGTCATCCCCTTCGTGGAGCGCGGGGCGAGAAACGACGTCCTCACGCACGTCGTCGTGCGCAAGCACCGCTACCAGGCCGCCTTCGAGTCCGTCCGCAACGCCGCGACGGACTTCTCCGCGCTCAACGCGGCGGCCGCCTGCTGGCAGGGATCCTGGCACGTCACCGTGGGCGCGCGCCCCAAGAAGGCCACGCTCGTGACCGGCGGCGAGCGCATACCGCTGAGGCGCGACTTCTCCCCCGCCGAGCTCGACGCCGTCTGCGAGCTCGCCGAGAGCCTGGACTTCGGCGACGACCTGCGCGGCACCGCCTCGTGGCGCCGTGCCGTGGCACCCGCGCTCGTCCGCCGCGCCGTCGAGCGCGCCGCTGAGAAGCCCCGCGCAGAGAAGGAGGCCTAGGGATGCTCGTCAACCTCACCTTGAACGGCGCGCGCCTCGAGGAGGACGTCCGCCCGGACATGACCCTCTTCGACTTCTGCCGCGCGCACGGCTACAAGTCCGTCAAGTGCGCCTGCGAAACCTCCAACTGCGGACTCTGCACCGTGCTGCTTGACGGCGAGCCCGTGCTCTCCTGCTCCGTGCTCATGGCGCGCGTGGACGGCCACGAGGTCACCACGCTCGAGGGCATGCGCGACGGTCGCCGCGAGCTCTTGGCCCAGTGCCTCGCCGAGGAGGGCGCCGAGCAGTGCGGCTTCTGCGCCCCGGGCCTCGAGATGGCCGTGCTCGCGCTCGACGCCGCGCGCCCGGGCGCCGACGACGAGACCATGCGCCGCTACCTCTCCGGCAACCTCTGCCGCTGCTCCGGCTACGCGAGCCAGATGCGCGCGATCCGCCGCTTCCTCGCCCGCCACGCGAACGGCGGCGAGCTGCCCCCGCGCGAGGTGCCCGCGGACGCCACCACCGAGTCGGGCGCCCAGCACCGCGAGATCGCGCTCCCGGTGGCGAAGAAGGACTCCGGGGCGCTTCTCGCCGGCGCGCCCGTCTACACGGCCGACCTCGCGCCCGAGGGTGCCCTCGTGGTGAAGCTCGTGCGCAGCCGCCACGCAAACGCCATCGTCATGGACGTCGACAAGAGCCGCGCGCTCGAGGTCCCCGGCGTCGTGGCGGTCTTTGGCCCGGACGACGTCCCGCACAACCGCTTCACCCTGGCCGGCCAGAGCTTCCCCGAGCCGAGCCCCTACGACACCGTCCTTCTCGACAGGCACGTGCGCTACGTGGGCGACGAGGTCGCCATGGTCGTGGCAGAGACCGAGGCCGCGGCCGCCGCGGGCGTGAAGGCCGTGAAGGTCACCTACGAGCAGCTCCCCGCCATCGTCGACGTGGGGGAGGCGCTCGACAACGAAACCATCATCCACGACGAGGACGACTGGACGCCCGGCGGCGACAGGTCCGGCGACCCGGGCCGCAACCTCGTGGCGCACGGCGAGCGCGTCCACGGGGACCTGGAGGCCGCCTTCGCCGCCTCCGACGTGGTGATCGAGCGCACCTATCGCACGCAGGCCACGCAGCAGTCCATGATGGAGACGTTCCGCTCCTTCGCCTACACCGACGCCTTCGGCCGCCTTACCGTGGTGAGCTCCACGCAGGTGCCCTTCCACATCCGCCGCCAGGTGGCAAACGCCCTCGGGATCCCCAAGCGCCAGGTGCGCGTCATCAAGCCACGCGTGGGCGGGGGCTTTGGCGCCAAGCAGAGCGGCTGCAACGAGCCCTTCGCCGCGTTCGCCGCGATGAGGACCGGCCGGCCGTGCGTGTGCACCTACACGCGCGCGGAGACCATGAGCTGCTCCAACACGCGCCACGAGATGGTCCTCAAGGTCCGCATGGGGGCCCGGCGCGACGGCACGATCGAGGCCATCGACCTCTACGCCCTCTCCAACGCCGGCGCCTACGGCTACCACGGCACCACCACGGTCACGCTCGTAGGCGGCAAGGCGCTCCCCATCTACAACCACGCCACGGCGAGCCGCTTCTCCTACGACGTGGTCTACACCAACACCACGCCGGGAGGCGCCTACCGCGGCTACGGCGCGACGCAGGGCTGCTTCGCCGTGGAGTCCGCCGTCAACGAGCTGGCAGACGAGCTCGGCATGGACCCGTGCGAGCTGCGCCTCAAGAACCTCGTGAAGCCCGGCGAGACCCTCTGGCAGCTGAACGACGAGCACCTCTACAGCTGCCGCCTCGACGAGTGCCTCGAGCGAGCTATGGAGATGGTGGGATGGAAGGACCGCCCGCTCCGTGAGGACCTCGGCGACCGCGTGCGCGGCCTGGGCGTGGCCCTCACGATGCAGGGCTCCGGCATCGCCATGGTGGACATCGCCAACGTGGACATCCGCCTCGAGGACGACGGCTTCTACGTGCTCTCCATCGGCGCCACCGACGTGGGCACCGGCGCGGACACCATCCTCGCCCAGATGGCGGCCGAGGCGCTCGGCTGCGACGTGGACCGCATCGTCACCAAGGGCGTGGACACCGACACCTCCCCCTTCGACACCGGCGCCTATGCGTCCTCGGGCACCTACACCACCGGCGGCGCCGTCGTGCGCGCGGCAGAGGACCTCGTGCGGCAGATCCGCGAGCAGGCGGCCCGCGTCTTCGGCGTGGACGAGAAGGACGTGGAGTTCGACGGCGAGTCCGTGCGCTGCGTCGGCGCGGACGGCACCGAGCAGGAGATGACCGTCGCCGCGCTCGCCAACAAGCTCATCGGCTTTGGCCTGCACCCCGGCATGCTCGAGGGCCACGGCACCAACGCCCAGCCCACCTCGCCGCCGCCCTACATGGCCGGCGTGGCCGAGGTCGAGGTCGACAAGGCCACGGGCAAGGTCACGGTCACGGACTACGCGGCCGTCGTGGACTGCGGCACCGTCATCAACCCGGCGCTCGCGCGCGTGCAGGCCGAGGGCGGCATCGCCCAGGGCATCGGCATGGCGCTCACGGAGCAGGTCTCCCGCGACGAGCGCGGCAACCTCCGCACCGGCGACCTCATGACGTACAAGCTGCCCACCCGCATGGACGTGCCTGAGCCGCGCGTGGAGTTCATGCCCAGCTTCGAGCCCACGGGACCCTTCGGCGCCAAGTCCATCGGCGAGGTCGTCATCAACACGCCCTCTCCCGCGGTCATGAGCGCCGTGGCCCACGCCACGGGCCGCTACGTGCGCGAGCTGCCCATCACGCCGAGCAAGGTGCTCGCCGCGGAGTAGCGGACGCAACGACGCGCGTCGGGCGGCGCGCGGAGGCCCCTCTCGACGAGACCTCCGCGCGCCACCCGCCCTTCTCGCCTGTCCTTCTCGGCCGCCCGCCCGCCGCGAGCGCGGATGGGTCAACCTGCCGAGAAGGACCTCCCCTCGCGGCTCGCGCTAGAATCAAACGGTTGACCGCTCTTCCCGGAGGCCAGATGTTCAAGCTCAGACGCTACCTCGCCGGGCACTACGCCGAGTGCGTGCTCGCGCCTCTCTTCAAGATGCTCGAGGCGCTGCTCCAGCTTCTCGTCCCGCTTGTGATGGCGCAGGTGATCGACGTCGGGATCGCCACGCGCGACGCCTCCTACGTGCTCTGGCACGGCGCGCTGCTCGTGGGCATGGGCGTCTTTGCGTGGGCGATCTCGGTCACGGCGCAGTACTTCTGCTCCAAGCTGGCCTCCGCCTTCGGCACCGCCCTGCGCGACGACCTCTTCCGCCACGTGCTCAGCCTCTCGCGCGCCGACGTGGAGCGCCTCGGCCGCGCCACGCTCGTCACCCGCATCACGAACGACTCCCAGCAGGTGCAGGACGGCCTCAACATGTTCTTCAGGCTCATCCTGCGCTCGCCCTTCGTGACCTTTGGCACGGTCGTCGCGGCGTTTCTCGTGGACGGCGTCGAGGGGGCGGCGCTGCTCGTGGCCGTGCTCGTCTCGGGCGCCGTCGTCATGGGCTTCATGCGCGTGACCACGAGCCGCTACCGCGAGATCCAGCGAGGCCTCGACGACGTGCTTCTGGCCACCGCGGAGAACCTCGAGGGCGTGCGCGTGCTGCGCGCCTTCCGCCGCGAGGACGCGGAGCGGGCCGCGTTCGCCGAGGCAGCGGGCACCGTGCGCGCGCGGCAGGTCTCCACGGGTGACATCTCCGCCCTCGTGAACCCGCTCACCTACCTCGCCATCAACTGCGGCCTCATCGCGCTTCTGTGGTTCGGCGGCCTGCGCGTCGACGCCGGCCACCTCACGCAGGGGCAGCTCGTGGCGCTCGTGAGCTACGTGAGCCAGGCGCTCGTGGAGCTCCTCAAGCTCACGAACCTCATCGTGCTGCTCTCCAAGGCCTCGGCCTGCGCCAAGCGCGTGAACGAGGTCTTCGAGACGCGCCCCTCCATGGCCGACGGCGCGCGCGGGGCCGAGCTTGCGCCCGGCGAGCCCGCCCTCGCCTTCGACGACGTCAGCTTCACCTACGCCGGGGGCGCCGGGCACGCCCTCAGCCACGTGAGCTTTGCGCTGGCGCCCGGCGAGACGCTCGGCGTCATCGGCGGCACGGGCTCGGGCAAGTCCACGCTCGCGAGCCTCGCCATGCGCTTCTACGACGCCACGGAGGGCGCGGTCCGCGTGGGCGGCGCCGACGTCCGCGAGCTCACGCGAGAGAGCCTCAGGCGCGAGGTCTCGCTCGTGGAGCAGGGCGCCACGCTCTTCTCGGGGACCATCGAGTCCAACCTGCGCTGGGGCGGCCCGGGCGCGGGCGAGAAGGACCTCGAGGCCGCGCTCGCCACGGCGCAGGCCGCCTCGGTCGTGGACGGCAAGGGCGGGCTCGCCGCCGAGGTCGAGCAGTTCGGCCGCAACTTCTCCGGCGGCCAACGCCAGCGCCTCGCCATCGCGCGGACCCTCGCGCGGCGCCCGGGCGTCCTCATCCTCGACGACGCCTCCTCGGCGCTCGACTTTGCCACGGACGCGGCGCTGCGCCGGGCCATCGCCCGCGACTGCGCCGGCACCGCCGTCGTGACCATCTCCCAGCGCGTGACCGCCGTGCGCCACGCCGACCAGATCCTCGTGCTCGACGGCGGGCGCCAGGTGGGGCTCGGCACCCACGAGGAGCTCCTCGAGGGCTGCCCCGTCTACCGCGAGATCTGCGAGTCCCAGCTCACCGCCGAGGAGGTGGCCCGATGAGCGAGAAGAACCCGCGCGGGGGCGGCGTGCGCCCCTCGGACGGCACCGTCCGCCGCATGGCCGGCCTGTTTGCCGGGCGGCGCGGCGCGCTCGCGCTGACCGCCCTGCTCACCGTCGCCGTCGTTGTGGGCACGCTCTCGCTGCCCGTGCTCTCCGGCCGGGCGGTCGACTGCGTGGTGGGCCCGGGCGAGGTCGACTTCGCCGGCCTGCGCGGCGCGCTCGCCTGGATCGCCGGCACGCTCGCCGCCACGGCCGCGTGCCAGTGGGCCCTCACGGCCGTGACCAACCGGCTCGCCTTCGGCGCGACGCTCGACCTGCGCCGCCGCTGCTTCGACCACCTGCAGCAGCTGCCCCTCTCCTACCTCGACTCGCACGGCCACGGCGACCTGGCGAGCCGCATCGTCACGGACGCCGACATGCTCACGAACGGCCTGCTCATGGCCTTCCAGCAGCTTCCCACGGGCATCCTCACCATCGTGGTGACGCTCGTCTTCATGTTTGCGCTCAACCCCGCCATCGCCGCCGTGGTGGCGCTGCTCACCCCCGTCTCGGTCTTCACCGCCCGCTTCATCGCCACGCACAGCGCGAAGCACTTCTCGGGCCAGTCGCGCATCCGCGGCGAGCTCACCGCCTACGTGGAGGAGATGGTCGGCGGCATCTCGGCCGTCGAGACCTTCGAGATGCAGGGGGCCGTCGCCGCGCGCTTCGCCGAGACGGACGCGGCGCTCGGGGAGGAGAGCTTCAAGGCGGTGTTCTTCTCGTCCCTGGTGAACCCCACGACGCGCTTCGCGAACGCCCTCGTCTACGCCGCCATCGGCATCTTCGGCGCCTTCGTTGCCATGGGCGGCGGCATCACCGTGGGCGGCCTCTCCGCCTTCCTCGGCTACGCCGACCAGTACGCCAAGCCCTTCAACGACATCTCCGGAGTGGCCACGGAGCTCCAGAACTCCGTGGCGTGCGCGCGGCGGCTCTTCGCCCTGCTCGACGAGCCCGCCGAGGCGCCGGACGCCGCAGACGCCGCCGTGCTCGCCGAGCCTCGCGGCGAGGTGCGCCTGGACCACGTGGCCTTTGGCTACGACGCCGACCGCCTGGTGCTGCGCGACGTCGACCTCGCCGTGCGCCCCGGCATGCGCATCGCCCTCGTGGGCGAGACGGGGTGCGGCAAGACCACCCTCATCAACCTCATCATGCGCTTCTACGACGTGAGCGCGGGCGCCGTGCGCGTTGACGGACGAGACGTGCGCGCGTGGACGCGCGAGAGCCTGCGCGCCGGCTGGGGCATGGTGCTGCAGGACACGTGGGTCCGCCGCGCGACGGTGCGCGAGAACGTGAGCATGGGACGCCCCGACGCCACGCTCGAGGAGATCCGCGCCGCGTGCCGCGAGGCCTACGCGGACGACTTCATCATGCGCCTGCCGCAGGGGTATGACACGGTCCTCGACGGCTCGAGCGCCCTTTCCGCGGGCCAGCGCCAGCTCCTGTGCATCGCGCGCGTGATCCTCGCCCGCCCGGCGATGCTCATCCTCGACGAGGCCACCTCGAACATCGACACGCGCACCGAGCTGCTGGTCCAGCGGGCGCTCGCCAACCTCATGGCCGGCCGCACGAGCTTCGTCGTGGCGCACCGCCTCTCCACCGTGCGCGACGCCGACCTCATCTGCGTCATGGCCGACGGCGTCATCGCGGAGCGCGGCACCCACGACGAGCTGCTCGCTGCCGACGGCCGCTACCAGCGCATCTACGAGTCCCAGTTCGCCCCCACGGAGTAGTCGGGGGCGTGCAAAGGGGACAGGCACTTTCGCACGGGCCCCGTGCGAAAGTGCCTGTCCCCTTTGCACGCCCCCGCACGTCACAGCCAGCCTGAGTGACTGGTTTCGTACAAACGGAGCCCCCCATGGGGCCTCATCCGTCCAAAACCCGTCACTCACTCGCGCAGGAGGGTCGAGAAGGACGTGCGTCACGTCAGCCCGCGCACGTGCGCGACGGCGAGAAGGGCGCTCTCGAGCTGCGTGGCAACGAGGTCGCGGATGGGAATCGCCCGGTAGCTCGAGCGCGCCTCGAAGTCGGCGCAGGCCCCGCGCAGCCATGACTCCGCCTCGGCCCCGACCTCCGCCGCGACGACGCGCTCGGAGGGGGAGAGCCGGCACTCGGACGCCTCCCAGTCGATCGCGGAGAGCAGCATGCCCACGTTCCTCGAGCGGTAGAAGCGGCGCACGACGTCGGCGTCGAAGGCCTCGGCGACGGTCGCCTCGCGCGCGAACGCCGGGTCGTCCGTCGCCTGGCGCCGCAGGGCCGCGTCGGAGGCCGCGAAGGACTCCGCGGCGAGCGCCCGGCGATACGGGTTCTTCTCGCCCAGGACGCCGCCGAGCGCGGACAGCCATCCCTCGACGAGCCCCCCGCACGCGCCGACCCAGTCGAGCCGGGCGAGAAGGACCTCGGAGAGGGCGCGCCCGCACCCCGAGTCGTCCTCGATGGCGCGGTCGTAGAAGTAGGGGATCTCGCACACGAGGCCGAAGGTGCCGTGGCGGCGCGCCGCGTAGGCCGCACTCGTCGTGCCGTGCCCCACGAGCGCGGCCGGGTCCCCGGCGCCGAGGGACTCGTAGTAGTCGTAGGCGTCCTCCGCCCCGAGGGCCCCCAGGACGGCCGGCGCGAGCTGCCGGGCGTAGGGCATCTCGGGCGTGGAGAGGTCGAGCGGGACGCCCCTGCGCCGGGCGGCCTCGCGAAGCGGCTCCCAGAGCGCGGGGGTGGGCTCCGTCTCGTACCAGTACGCCCCGCCGAAGCTGCAGTTGTGCAGCGAGAGCAGGAGGTCGGGCCGCGCCTCGTCGATGAGGCGCATCCCGCAGGCCGCCTCGGGCGTGGGGGCGTCGAACGCGAGCCGCTTGTGCCGCACGGGGAAGGTCCAGTCCGGCTGGTCCGCGAAGTCGGGGCGGAAGTAGTGGCGCGCGTAGTCGAAGAGCGTGAAGGGGCCCTTGAGCCAGCCCTCGTTGAGGGCGAGCCCGTCTATGTCCCACGCCTTGACGAGGTGCCAGGTGACGCCCAGCTCCGCGGCGAGGTCGGGCTCCGCGGCGAGGCGCTCGGCGAGGTAGCTCACCGTCATCACGCCCACGGGCTCGTTGGGGTGCGGCGCCCCGAGCGCCACGGCGGCGCGCTCCCCCGCCCCGACGGTGAGGCACCTGACGGGCCTGCCCTCGCGCGAGCGGCCGAGCTCCGTCACGCGCACGGCGTGGGCACAGGCGAGCTCGTCCGTGGCCGCCTCGAGCTCGTCCACGGTAAGGAAGCACGGGTAGTCCGGGACTCCCCGGAGAAGGCTCTCGCACGCGCTGGCAAACGACATGGCACCTCCCGCAGACCTGATGACGTAACGTCTCGTCTTTGTTGCTACGATACGCTACATCCGCACATTCAGATACCTTGGAGGCCACCATGTCGCACTCTGACCCCACAACGACGCCGCTCATCACCCGTCGCTGCGCGCTCGCCGGCGCGGGAGCCCTCGCGCTCGGGCTCGCCGCGTGCTCGGATGACGGGGGCGCCTCGGGCGACGCCGCCCAGGAGCGCGTCTTCACCTGGGGCGTCAAGAACACCAAGGAGACCCTCGACATGCAGCACTCCACGCAGAACGGGACCATCCCGGGCGCGATCTGCGAGTGCCTCGTGTCCTTCTCGCAGGACGACGGCACGGTGTCGCCCGTCCTGCTCACGGGGCTGCCCGAGGCGAGCGAGGACGGCCTCACCTACTCCTTCGAGCTCGCGGAGGGCATCACCTTCCACGACGGCTCCGCCCTCACCTCGGAGGACGTGCGCTACACCTTCACGCGCATGTTCGTCCCCGAGCAGGCGTCGGTGTGCTCGGGCTACTACGTGATGATCGTCGGCGCCCAGGCCATGCTCGACGGCGAGGCCACCGAGCTCGAGGGCTTCACCGTGGAGGACGAGCGCCACTTCACCATCAGGCTCGAGTACCCCTACGCGCCCTTCGTGAGCGCGCTCACGCTCGCCTTCGCGGAGATATTCCCGCACGAGGCCTGCGAGGCGGCGGGCGACGACTGGGGCATCGGCACGCTCGTGGGCACGGGCCCCTACCGGCTCGTCTCCAGCACCGAGACGGGCGTCTCGCTCGAGGCCTTCCCCGACTACCACGGCGGGGCGCCGTCGCTCGACCGGCTCGAGATCGTCTACATCGACGACAACAACACCAAGATGCTCAACTACAAGGCCGGCGACGTCGACGCCTGCGAGCTCGACGCGACCCTGCTCTCCCAGTACCAGGGAGACGCCGAGGTGGCCGACCAGATCATCTCCTACGAGCCGATGGGCACCTGCTTCGTCAACATCAACCTCGGCATGCCGGAGTTCTCAGACCCGCGCGTGCGCGAGGCGCTCTCCCTCGCCATCAACCGCCAGGAGCTCGTGGACACCCTGCTCTCGGGCGCGGGCACGCCCGCGACGCAGTTCCTGAACCCGCGCGAGATCGGCTACGACGAGTCTCGCGAGGCCTACGCCTACGACCCCGAGCGCGCCCGCGAGCTGCTCGCCGAGGCCGGGGCCGAGGGCCTCTCCTTCACCGCGATGACGCGCGCCTCCGAGCAGAACATCATGGTGGCGCTCCAGGCCTACTGGGCGGAGATCGGCGTGGACGTGAAGGTCGAGACGCTCGACAACGGCGTCTGGACGGAGACGCGCGCGCAGGGCGGCATGCCCGCGACCATCGTCACCTGGCTCACCACCGTGCCGCTCGAGGGCGCCGTGCACCTCTCCTCGTGGTTCAAGACCGAGAACGCGGCCAAGCGGAGCTCCTTCTACGCCAACCCCGAGTTCGACGCCACCTGCGACGAGGCCCTCTCCGAGCTGGACGAGGACGGGCGCGCCGAGCTCGCCCAGCAGGCCGACCGCATCCTCACGCAGCAGGACTGGGGCACGATCCCGCTCTACTATCCCAAGCGCCAGATCGTCTGCCGGCCGTGGGTGTCCGGCATCGAGTTCCAGAACGCCATCATCGTCCTGAACGACGTCTCCGTGGACATGGAGCAGAAGAGCGCGTAGCGAGAAGGACCGTGCAGGCGTGCAAAGGGGACAGGCACTTTCGCACGGAAGACCCGTGCGAAAGTGCCTGTCCCCTTTGCACGCTGACTCGTTTTGAGTTGCCTAAAAGGGGCCTGTCCCCTTTTAGGCAACTAGCGCAGGACGACGCCCTCGCGGACGCGGTCCACGGCCTCTTCCCCCAGGTAGTGGCGGACGATCTCGAGCGCGAAGAGCATGGCCGTGCCCGCGCCCTGGCTCGTGATGAGGTTGTCGTCCACGACCACCGGCTCGTCGGCGAGAAGGACGGCACCGTGCTCGACGAGCACGTGCTGGAAGCCGGGGTTGGAGGTGGCGCGTCGCCCCTCGAGCAGGCCGAGCTCGGCCAGGATGGACGGGGCGGCGCAGATGGCGGCGAGCGGCCGGCCGGCGGCGGCGCGGGCGACGAGCTCCTCGCAGAGCGGCCCGCACGCCCTCAGGTTCGGCGTGCCGGGGATGCCCCCGGGCAGCACGAGCATGTCGTAGTCGTCAAACGAGAAGCCCTCGTCGAAGAGCGAGCGCTTGCAGGCGATCGTGACCTCGTGCGACGACGTCACCGTGCGCTCGGGCGTGATCGCCACGGTGTCGCAGGGAATCCCCGCGCGAAAGAGAAGGTCGACGACCGTGAGGCCCTCGATCTCCTCGAGCCCGGGCGCCACGAACACGGCCACGCGCCTCTCGCTTGCCTGCTTGAACATGTCTTCCTCCTTCGGGCTGCGCCGCGCGCCGCCGCGCTAGTCCACCGCGATTCCCGCGTTGATGGCATCCGCGATGGCCTGCGGGTCGTCGGTGCCGCGAATGACGGTCTTGAAGTCGTCCTTCATGAGAAGGACGGCGGTCTTGGAGAGGAGCCTGATGTGCACGGTCCCCGCCTCCCCCTCCGGGACGAGCAGGGAGATGGCGACGTCGATGGGCTTGTCGTCGAAACTCGGCCAGGAGATGGGACGGTCGTTCTTCACCACGATGACCGATGCCTCGAGAATGGCGGGCGACTTCGCGTGGGGCACGGCAAAGCCGTCGGTCATGCCCGTCTCCCCCATCGCCTCGCGGGCGAGGAAGGCGTCGCAGACCACGTCGGCGTCGCTCGCGAAGCCGAGCTCGACCGCCCGCTCCGAGATGAAGCGGAGCATGTCCTCCCGCGTGTCGATGCTCTGGCCGACGAAGACGCTCTCTGCCCTGACGAAGTCGCTCACGTGAGTCTCCTTTGCTCCCGGCGCGCCCCCAAGGCCCGCCCTGTGCCCATGATAGCGGTTACGCGGCGGGCCCGCAGGACACGCTAGCGCGCCGGCGGCTCGATCCCCAGGTGGTCGAAGGCGGCGAGCGTGGCCTGGCGGCCCTGCGGCGTGCGCACGATGAGCCCGCGCTGCAAGAGGTACGGCTCGTAGACGTCCTCGAGCGTAGAGGGGTCCTCGGAGACGGCGCTCGCCACGGTGGTGAGCCCCACCGGGCGGCCGCGGAAGGTGCTGCAGAGCGCGGTCAGGATGCGCACGTCCATGGTGTCGAGGCCCATGGCGTCGATCTCGAAGAACTCGAGCGCCTCGGCGGCCACCTCCCAGGTGATCGTGCCCTCGCGCTTGACCTGTGCGTAGTCGCGCACGCGCTTGAGCAGGCGGTTGGCCAGGCGCGGCGTGCCGCGCGAGCGCGAGGCGATCTCGGCCGCGCCCTGCTCGTCGATCTCAACGCCGAGGATGTGCGCCGAGCGGCTCACGATGACGCCGAGCTCCGCGGGCGTGTAGTAGTCGAGGCGGTACGAGATGCCGAAGCGGTCGCGGAGCGGCCCCGTGAGCAGTCCCGTGCGCGTGGTGGCGCCCACGAGCGTGAAGTGCGGGACGTCGATGCGGATGGAGCGCGCAGCCGGCCCCTTGCCGATCACGATGTCGAGGAAGAAGTCCTCCATCGCGGGGTAGAGGATCTCCTCGATCTGGTGGTTGAGGCGGTGTATCTCGTCGACGAACAGGACGTCGCCCGCCTCGAGGTTGGTGAGGATGGCGGCGAGGTCGCCGGCGCGCTCGATGGCGGGGCCCGAGGTGGTGTGCATCTTGGCCCCCATCTCGTTGGCCACGATGCCCGCGAGCGTGGTCTTGCCGAGGCCCGGGGGGCCCGAGAAGATCACGTGGTCGAGCGCCTCGCCGCGGTCGCGCGCGGCCTGGATGAGCACGCGGAGGTTCTCCCGCACGCGCTCCTGGCCGATGTACTCGTCGAGCGTCCTCGGCCTGAGCGTGCGGTCCTGGTCGAGGTCGTCGGCGGTGAGCTCGCCCGTGACGTCGCGCGGGCCCGCGGGACGGGCGGGCGCGGCGCTGGCGAAGAGGTCCTTCTCGCTCGCCTCCCACATCATCGGCCACTCCCCAGGCGCCTCAGGGCGTAGGCGAGGACCTGCTCGATGGTGGCGGCCCCGGCCCCCTCATGCCCCTCGAGGGCGAGCTCGGCCTCCTGGGAGGTGAAGCCCATCGAGAGCAGCGCCTCAGTCGCCTCCGCGGCGACGCCCGCGCCCGAGGCGGCCGCCGGCAGCGGCGTGGCGTCGGGCTCGGCGAGGCCGACGAGCCCGCGCAGCTCGGCGCTCTTGGAGAAGACGTCGGAGAGCTCCACGATGAGGCGGCTCGCCTTCTTGCGGCCCACCCCCGGGACCTGCGCCATCCGCGCCGTGTCCTGCGTCGTCACGATCTGCGCGAGCACGGAGGGCGAGAAGGTCGAGAGGACCGAGAGGGCGAGCTTGGAGCCCACGCCCGAGATGGCGCGCAGCTGGTCGAAGAGGGCGCGCTCCTCACGGGTGGCAAAGCCGTAGAGCTCCATCGAGCCGTCGCGCACCACCATGCGCGCGAGCAGCGTCACGCCAGCCTCGCCCACGTGGGGCAGCGACGCGGCGGTAGTCGACGAGACGCCGAGCTCGAAGCCGACGCCCCCCACGTCGAGCACGACATGGGTGGGCAGCGCCTCGATGAGCGTGCCGGTGAGCTGGACTATCACGTAAGGACCCTCCTTGCCTCCCCGAGGCTCTTCGTTCTGACGACGTTCGCGTGGCACACGGCGGCGGCGAGCGCGTCGGCCGCGTGGTCGGGACGCGGGTCGTGGTCGAGCGCCAGGACGTTTCTCACCATGTAGATGACCTGGTGCTTGTCGGCCGCGCCGGTCCCCACGACGGCCTGCTTGATCTGCATGGGAGTGTACTCCCCCACGGCGAGCCCCGCCGTCGAGCACGCGACGATGGCGGCTCCGCGGGCCTGGGCGGTGGCGATGGCCGACTTGGTGTTCTCGCCGAAGTAGATGCTCTCGATGGCGAGCTCGGTGGGGCCGTAGCGGTCTATGACCCTCCTGAGCTCCGAGTAGATCCTGCCCAGTCGCAGGTCGATCGGCTCGGAGGCGTGCGTCGTCACGCAGCCGTACGCCCGAGCCCGGCAGGTGGCGCCCCTGGTCTCAACGACGCCCCAGCCCGTGTGCGCGAGCCCTGGGTCGATGCCGAGTACGACCATCTGCCTCCTCCCATGATACGAACGTTCGTTCTATCATAGCACGGCACGTCCTTCTCGCAAGCCTCAGTTTTCCGAGAAGGGCCCGTCCCAGAGCGGGTGCGGCCCCTCCCCCTGGGCGCCGTGCCGCCCGCCGGGCTCCCCCGTCTGGCCGAGGGGCGAGAGCCCGCCCCCCTGGGAGAAGTCGCGAAGGTAGCCGAGAAGGTCGCGGACGTCGCGCTCGTGCCCCTCCCCCGTCGCCGCGGGTGACCGGGGCGCGGCGGGCGCCTCGACGCCGCCCTCCTCCGCCTCGCGGAGCCGCTCGAGGGCCTCTGCGGCCCGGCCCATCGCCCGCTCGTCTTCGGCCCGCGCGCGGTCCCGCCAGGCGAGCCCGCGGGGCGAGCGCGCCTCGGCGAGCGTCTTCGAGGAGAGCTCCAGGACGAGCCCGCGGGAGACCCGCGCGGAGTCGAGGTCGCGCAGGCGCCCGACGATGGCGTTGACGGCCTCCTCGTTCCCGCGCTCGGACACGATGTCCGAGACGGGAAGCTCCCACTCGACGTAGCTCGAGAGCACGAGGTCGACGAAGCCGAGGCGCGCCTCGGGCGTGGGGTGGGAGCGCTCGAGCCCCGAGAGGGGGAGCTCCGGCCGGGGGACGGCCGCGTCGGCGGGGATCACGGGCGAGATGGTGTTGCGCAGGTGCGCGAGGGCCACGACGTCCGACCGGTAGAGGTCGCCGATCGGCTGGAGGCGCGCCGCGCTGGCGCGGGCGCGGCCGTCGAGCGCGAGCGCGGTCTTGTCGGCAGAGCCCAGCGGCACCGCGCCCGTGCGCCGCGCGAGGTCCGCGAGGCGCGCCTCGGCGAGGTCGCGCGAGAGCTCCTCGTCCGCCCCGTCCGCCGGCGCGAGCCGCTCGACGCGCTCGTCGGGGATGCGAAGCGCCCGGACGAGCGACTCCGCCACCGCGTCGCGCCCCGCGTCGCCCGTGCGCCGCACGAGCGCGCGGACGCGCAGGGGCCCGAGCGCGTCGGTCGCGAGCGTGGCCACGAGCAGGGAGCCGATCTGGTCGTCAACCAGCACGCAGGCGCCGGCCTCGCCGCCGCACTCCCCGGCGAGGCCCGCCGTGAGCGCCCCCCAGGTCATGAGCGGCGCGTCATAGACCTCGGGCGCGAGCGGCTCGGCGAGGGGGCCCTCCGCGGAGGGGTCCACGTCGCACACGAGCAGCGCCTCCTCGAAGCTCGGCGCCTGGGCGGCGAGCTCGCCCCACGGCGCGAGCACGAAGCTCGACCCGCAGAAGACCTGCCCGTCGTAGCAGCCCGCGCCCCCGACGCCCACGACCCAGGCCCCGGTCGCCTCGGCGTCGGCGAGGTAGCGCCCCTCGCTGATCGAGCTGCCGAGCGCGCTCGAGACGTCGTCGGCCGCAAAGCCATAGCCGGAGAGGAAGAGGATGACGTCGACGTCGTACTCGAACTCGTCGTACTCGTCGAGGTCCTCGTAGGTGAAGGCGACGCCGATCCGCGCGCCCGCGAACTCGAGCTCCGGCAGGGCGTGCGCGTCCCCCTCCTCGGATGCCGCCGCCTCGAGATACGACGTCAGGCGCACCGGCACGACGGCCCCCGACGAGACGAGCATCGCCTCGGGAAGCGCAACCCCGTCGAAGTCCGTGAGCACGGGGACGAGGCACGGGCAGGCGAGCTCGTCGGCCAGGCCGAGCAGGCACTCGGCCAGGTCGAGGAGAAACCCCTCCCGGTCGACGTAGGGCACGGGCGAGGCGCCGCAGAGCGCGGTCGCGGGAAAGACGAGCAGGTCCACGTTCTTCTCGGCCGCCGCGCGCGACTGCTCGGCCATGCGCCTCGACGTCTCCTCGAAGTCGCCCGCGCGGGTCCCCATCTGCGCGATCGCAATCCTCATGTCCGCCCCCGTCCTCTCGCTCCCAGTCTCATCCGATTGTGCCACAGCGCGGCCCGGCCATGCGAAGGGCCCCGGTTCCCCGGGGCCCTGAGTCGCCGCATGCCTAAAAGGTGCCTAAAAGGGGCCTGTCCCCTTTTAGGCGAGCTCGGTCTTCCAGAGGCCGTGGAGGTTGCAGTAGGCGTAGACGGTGCCGCCCTCGGAGCAGCAGGCGCCGAACTTTGCCTTGGGCTCGTCGCCCGGCTTCAGGTGCTTGAGGCAGAGCTTGCCGTCGGTGGCGAGCGCGACCCACTCGATGTAGTGCTCCTCGGCCATGGGGTGGGCGACCTCTCCGACGGTCACGACGATGTGGTTGCCGTCCTTGACTGCCACGGGGACGTGCTTCTCGGTCGCGGCGTCGGTGGAGCCGGCGACGAGCAGCTCCATGGGCTCGCCGCAGCAGCTCGGGGTCACGCCCCCGTCCTTGACGACGGCCACGATGTTGCCGCAGTGGTTGCAGCGATAGAACTTGACCTCAGCCATGGTGGGTCCTCTCTCTGGGATTGGGCGGCGCCCTCTGCGTCGCCTTTCTCCATTGATACCCAACAGGCCGCAATTCTAGCCACGTCGCGAGGAGCGTCGCGAATCCCCCGCGCGGCGTCTATGCGGGGCCGAGGCGACGTTCTTCTCGCCGGGAGCGTCGCGAATCCCCCGCATACCGGCTCCGCGGGGCCGGGGCGACGCTCTTCTCGTGCGAAGGGGACGTGCGAAGGCGGCCGTGCGAAGGGGACAGTCACTTTTGCACGCTGGGGACATAGCGTGCAAAAGTGACTGTCCCCTTCGTACGGTCTGTCCCCAGCGTGCAAAAGTGACTGTCCCCTTCGCACGGCCGCCTTCGCGCGCGACGCCCTACGCCACCTTGACGTGGCCCTGGCGTCCCACGAGGTCGACCATCTCGGCGAGAAGGACCATGTTGCGCGCGTCGATGCGCGCGGGGAGCTCCATGCGCATGATGTCGCCCGTGCTCGACTCCACGCGCATCTCCACGCGGTCGAGGCCGGGGTAGCGCCCGAGGATGGAGCAGAGGCTGTCCATGTAGGGCCGCGTGAGCAGCCCCGCGGGGATGTTCACCTCGAGCACCTTGGGGCGGTTGCTCCGCTCGTCCAGGACCAGGGGCTCGACGTTCATGCAGATAACCTGGTTTCCGCGGTCGCCGCGCTCGAGCTTGCCCTCCACCTTCACGAAGACGTCGCCCTGGGTCTCGCCCGTCTCCTCGTCGACCTGGCCCACGAGGGCGCCCGCGCACTTCTTGTAGAGCTTCGGGAAGACCACGAGCGTGACCTCGCCCTCCATGTCCTCGAGGGTGACGATGGCCATGGAGTCGCCGTTCTTGGTGGTCTTCTTCTGCACGGCGTTGACCATGCCCGCGAGGCGGATGACCTTGCCCTCGGGCACGCGGAAGCGCTCGTGCACGCCGCCCGTGGGGTCCGTGTACTCCTCGGCGACCTCGATGTCCGCGATCGTGTAGTCGCGATTCTTGGCGAGCGCGTACTCGTACGGGCGCAGGGGGTGGTCGGAGACGTAGAGGCCGAGGACCTCGTGCTCCTTGGCCAGCTTGACCGAGCGGTCCCACTCGACGCCGTCGGGCTCGGGCACGGTGTTCTCGAAGCCGGAGCCCTCCACGTCGCCGAAGAGGTCGAACATCGAGAACTGCCCCGCGGCGCGCGTCTTCTGCCGCTTGGCGGCAGCGTCGATGATGTTCTCGGGGTTCGTCTTGTCGACGAAGCGCATGAGCTGCATGCGGGTGTATCCGGTTGAGTCGAAGGCGCCCGAGCAGATGAGCGCCTCCACCACGCGGCGGTTGGCCTGGCCGGAGTCCATGCGGTCCACGAAGTCGTGGAGGTTGGCGAAGGGCCCGTTCTTCTCGCGCTCCGCCATGATGGCCTCGCCCACGCCCTCGCCCACGCCGCGGATGCCCGCGAAGCCGAAGCGAACGCCCTCGGGGACGGCGGTGAAGTCGCGGCCGGACTCGTTGATGTCCGGCGGCAGGATGGCCACGCCCTCGTGGCGGTAGGCCGTGACGTAGTGGACGATCTTGTCGGTCTTGCCCATGTAGGACGTGAGGACCGAGGCCATGTACTCGCGCGGGTAGTGCGCCTTGAGCCAGGCCGTCTGCATGACGAGGATGGCGTAGCCCGCCGAGTGGCTCTTGTTGAACGCGTAGGACGCGAACTCGAGGACGTCGTCCCAGATCTTCTGGGCGGTCTCCTTCTTGTAGCCGTTCTTGACGGCGCCGTTCATCCAGTGGTCGTAGGTGGTCTCGTCCTTGCCGTCGTCCCAGTGGAAGACCGTGGAGGTGAGGAGCTTGATCTTCTTCTTGGCCACGGGCTTTCTGATGCGCGAGTCAGACTCGCCGGCCGAGAATCCCGACATCTTCATCGAGATCTTCATGACCTGCTCCTGGTAGACCATGGTGCCGTAGGTCTCCCCCAGGATGTCGTCGAGACGCGGGTCGTAGGAGACGGCCTCCTCGCGGCCGTTCATGCGGTTGATGTAGCTCGTGACCATGCCGGCGCCCAGAGGGCCGGGGCGGTAGAGGGCGATAAGAGCGACGACCTGCTTGTACTCGGTGGGGCGCATGTTCTTGATCGTGGACGTCATGCCCGCGGACTCGATCTGGAAGACGCCCGCCGTGCGGCCCTCGCGCATGAGCCTGTAGATCTCCGGGTCGTCGAAGGGGATCTCGTCGACGTTGATGTCGATGCCGTGGTTGGCCTTGATGTTGGCGAGGGCCTTTGAGATGACCGTGAGGGTGCGAAGCCCCAGGAAGTCCATCTTGAGCAGGCCCATGTCCGCGACCGAGTGGCCCTCGTACTGGGTGATCTCGACGCCGCCCTTGGTGTCCACCTTGGTGGGCACGTGGTCGTTCACCGGCGTGGGCGCGATGAGGACGGCGCAGGCGTGGACGCCCTCGCCGCGGTGCATGCCCTCGATCGAGAGCGCCGCGTCGATGATGGAGCGCGAGTCGGCGTCGTTCTTGTACGCGTCCTCGAAGTCCGGGGAGTACTGGTCGGGCGCCTTCTCCGACTTGTGGAGGGCGTGGTCGAGCGTGAGCTTGGGGTCATTGGCGAGCATCTTCGAGAGCTTCTGGCCCTGCCACACGGGAAAGCCCAGCACGCGCGCGGCGTCGTTGATGGCCTGCTTGGCCTTGATCGTGGAGTAGGTGATGACGTGGCAGACGCGCTCGGGGCCGTAGAGCTGGCGGACGTGCTCCACGACCTCGAGGCGACGCTCATCGTCGAAGTCCATGTCGATATCGGGCATCTCGGAGCGCTGCGGGGAGAGGAAGCGCTCGAACATGAGGCCGTTGTCGAGCGGGTCGAAGGTGGTGATGTCCATCGCGTAGGCCACGATGGCGCCGGCGGCCGAGCCTCGGCCCGGGCCCACGCCGATGCCGTTGCGCTTTGCCCAGCGCACGTACTCCTGGACGATCAGGAAGTAGTCGGCGAAGCCCTTCTCGCAGATGACCTTGTACTCGTACTCAAAGCGCTCGCGGACGTTCTCGCCGCCAATCTCGAGCTCACGCCAGTTCTCGCCGTAGCGCTTGGCCAGTCCCGCCTCGCACTCCTTGCGGAAGCGCTCCTCCGAGGTCTCGCCGGGGTCGAGGTCCGGGAACTTGGGCAGGTACATGTGCGACCAGTCGAGCTCGAAGGCGCACTTCTCGGCCACCTCGAGCGTGTTGTCTATCACCTCGGGGGCCCACGAGAAGAGCTCGCGCATCTCCGCCTCGCTCTTGAGGTAGAACTCGGTGCCGGTCATGCGCTTGCGGTTCTCGTCGTCGAGCTTCGAGGCGGTGCCGATGCAGGAGAGGACGTCCTGCGTGGGCGCGTCCTCGCGGGTGAGGTAGTGGTTGTCGTTGGTGGCGATCACCTTGATGCCGAGCTCGTGGCCGAGCCGCAGGATCTGCTCGGAGAGCGTGCGGTCCGTGAAGCCGCCCCAGTTGGGGTCGGCCAGGCCGTGGTCCTGCACCTCGAGGTAGAAGTCCTCCCCGAAGATCTCCCGGTAGGCGAGCGCCCAGCGCTTGGCCTCGTCGGGGCGGCCCTGGAAGTACATGCGCGGGATGATGCCCGAGACGCAGGCCGAGGTGCAGATGATGCCCTCGTGGTAGCGGCGCAGCATGTCGAGGGTGGTGCGCGGGTAGTAGTAGAACATGTCGCCGGAGGCCGCCTCGCTCATCATCTTCATGAGGTTGACGTAGCCGGTCTCGTTCTTGGCGAGCAGGATCAGGTGGTAGCGGTGCTGCTTGGTGCCCTTCTCGATGCAGTCGTCCGTGATGAAGTAGGCCTCGCAGCCGAAGATCGGCTTGATGAGCAGGCTCGGGCGGTTGGCGCGCACGGCGTCGAGGTCATGGGTCTCGTTCCAGATGCGCACGTCCGCGGCCCACTGGGCGTGGACGCGGTCGTGGGGGCGGGCGTCGTCGGCGTCCGGCTCGGGCTCCTCGAGCTCCCAGCCCTTCTGGAAGCACTCCACGTCATGGCGCCACTGCCCCATGTCCTTCTGGGCGTCGTTGTACTTGCGGCACTCGAGGTCGAAGTCCGGGATGCCGAACATGTAGCCGTGGTCCGTGAGCGCGAGCGCCGGCATCTCGAGGTCGACGGCGCGCTTGACCATGTCCGAGACGCGCGTCGCCGCGTCAAGGATGGAGAAGTCGGAGTGGTTGTGCAGGTGAACGAATGCCATGCGTGGTCCCCGTCAGCTATGTGTCAGTCGTGTGTCACCTAGTCTAGCCGATGGCCCGGACGCAGGGTGCCGGGGCCGTGGGCACCCGACCTGCGACGAGTCGCGTTTCCGCAGGTGACGACCACAGGAATTCTTCATGACGGCTGGCGAGAAGAACGGGCGGGGCGGCGACGTTTCCGGCCGGCAGGGCGTCGCGAATCCCCCGCGCGGCGGCCGCGCGGGGCCGAGGCGACGTCTCTGGACGGCAAAACGTCGCCAAACCCCCGCACGGCAACTCCGCGGGGCCGAGACGACGTTCCCGGGCCGCGGGGCGTCGCGAATCCCCCGCATATCGGCCGTGCGGGGCCGAGGCGACGTTCCCGTCCCCGGGTTTGTCGCGAATCCCCCGCGCAACGGCTGTGCGGGGCCGGGGCGACGTTCCCGAGCCCAGGTTTGTCGCCAATCCCCCGCGCAGTCCCCGTGCGGGGCCGAGGCGACGTTTCCGGGCCGCGGGGCGTCGCCAATCCCCCGCACGGCCGTCGTGCGGGGCCGAGGCGACGTTTCCGTCCCCGGGTTTGTCGCCAATCCCCCGCACGACAGCCGTGCGGGGCCGAGGCGACACCCACGGGCGGCGCGGGGCGACCGAGCGGCCATCAGCAAACGCGCCTGATAGACTCCCAGTCCGGGACCATCCCCGTGCCGTCCGGCAGCGCCAGCTCCGAGCCGCGACGCGGGACCCCGTGGCGGTCGAGGTGCTCCGCAAACGCGACCGGGTCGTCCGTCAGCCCGAAGCGGAACCTCATCACGACGACGTTGTAGAGGCTGATGCGCGACTCGCGGTTCTTCTCGTCCGAGAGCACCTCGTCGAGGCTCCGCCCGCGCGTCATCTCATCCACCACGTATTTGTCCGTGCCGTCGAGCTCGCCGAGGATGACGACCCCATCCGCCCTCACCCAGCAGTAGTCAGCCCGGAAGGGCGCCCCTCCCTCGACGAGGTTGGGCACCTCGACCTGAAGCTCGGGGCACGCGAAGCCGAGCAGGAGCATGCGCGCCCGGGCGATGGACTCCCCGCCGTTCTCGCTCCTCGGGTCCGCCCAGGCAAGGGTGCCGCGAACGAGGTCCTTCCCCGGGACCCGTCACGCACGGACTCGACGTACGACGCGAACTCCTCGCGCGACACCACGCCGGAGCGCAGGGCGGAGTCGATCATCCCGAGCCCGCGCGGAAAGTCGGTCCTCCGAAGACAGTCGAACATCGTCCTCTCCGGGCCGGTGACGCGCAAGCCGCCGACCACCTCGATCCCGCTCGTCCCCTCCCCCTGGCGCAGGATGGGGTGCCTGTGGACCAGCGCCCCGTTTGGGCTGTGCCCGCCGCGCGTCGTCGCAACGTGGACGTTTCCCTGAAGCGACCACGAGACGTCGACCCCGTACGCGACGGCGGCCGTCGGCCCGCAGAACACCCAGTCGGGATGTTTCTCCTGAAGCCCGCGCGCGAGGAACATCGTGCGCTGGTCCGTCTTGAGCCCCTCCCAGCGCCCCGCGCTCACGTAGAGCCCGCGGGCGGGCGAGACCACCGTCCCGGCGGCGACCCTCCGCTCGAGCGCGCGATAGACGCGCGCTGACCCGCGCCCCCTCAGGACGAGGCAGCGCCCGCCCTCCTCCGCCTCCGCAAGCAGTTCGGCGACCTCGCCCTCAACGCCACGACTCATGCGATCCCCCCTCTCAACACGCTTCCCTTTCTTTTTCGATTATCACAAGGAGGTATCTCTTTATGATGCTGTATTCAATTTATGATTTATTTTTCCACGCAGTTTTGTGGCAGCTGCGTGGCAGTGTCCGGCAACGTTTCCCTGGCGAGAAGAACGGGTGGCCGCAGATCGCACGGGATCGCACGCCTTGTCGAGGATTCCCCGCACGGCGGGTGTGCGGGGGCCTGGCGACATTCCTGGGCGACAGGGTGTCGCGAATCCCCCGCTCAGTCCCCATGCGGGGCCGAGGCGACACTTCCCGCCCCGGGTTCGTCGCCAAACCCCCGCATCACGGCCGTGCGGGGCAGAGGCGACATCCCAGACCGGCGGGACGTCGCGAATCCCCCGCATCCCGGCTGTGCGGGGGTTTGACGACGCTTCGCGCGGGGAAAACGTCGCCTCGGCCCCGCTTGGCAGGCGTGCGGGGCCGAGGCGACGCTCTCAGCGGCAGGGCTGCGGCGCCCGGCGTCGCGCCGCCCGGCTCATGCCGAGAAGAACGCGCGCAGGCAGTTGTGCAGGTGCGTGCCCCAGCTCGGATAGGAGTGCTCGCCGCCCGGCAGGCGCACCCAGGCGAGGTTCTCCCCGTCCACGAGACGGTCGGGCAGCGACTCGAGCGCGGCGCGGAGGAACTGCTCGTGGTCCGCGAGCGCGAAGTCGAGGCTCCCGTTGCCGTTGTACCAGAACCCCACGGGATAGCCCGCGAAGTCCCCCTCGAGCGCTGAGCGGAACTCGTCGACGTCCGCCCAGGCCCCCGAGAGCGAGCCCACCCGGGAGAACCAGTCGAGGCAGTGCATCATGACGCTGTTGACGCTCGTCATGGAGCCGCGGGAGAGCCCCGCGAAGGCCCGGTGGTCGCGAGAGGCCGCGAGGGCGTCCGCGGACACGTCTCCCTCGGCATGGGTGGCATAGGAGCGCTCGACGAGCGGGACGATGTCGTCCCTGAGCTCGCGCCAGAAGTGCAGCGGCCAGAGGTCGGCGTAGGGGTCGTCCCCTCCCATGCTGCGGTCGACCTCGAAGCCCTCCGGAACCGAGTAGTACGACGGCGCCACCACGACCGTGGGCGAGATCGCGCCCTGGTCGTGCAGGGCGTCGAGGATGGCGCGCGTGCTCCGCCCGAAGTTGCCCTCCTCGTCGGAGAGCCAGTAGCGCTCGTCGCCCGCCGTGCCGTGCAGGAGGTAGAGCACCTCGTGCGGCGCCGAGGCGTCGTAGCCGTGCGGCAGGTAGACGAGCAGCCGCTTCTCCACGACGAGGTCGTCTCTGCCCTCGGCCTCCTCGACGGCGTAGGCGTGGCAGGAGTACGCGAGCTCCTCGACCGTCCCCGGCGTGGGCGAGGCCGCCGAGAAGAGCTCGTCGGCGGTGCCGAGCGTCGTGAGGAAGCCCCGGCCGTAGAACGCGGCCGCCTCGCGGGCGCCGCGGCCGAGCACCTCGTCGGGCGTGGGCGCGGTCGCCTCGGGGGCGTCGGCGGGGGCATCCGCCTCCCGGGAGCACCCGGCGAGCGACGCCGCCCCCAGCGCGGCGGCGAGCACGAGCGCCCTTCTCGTCATGGTCGTCAGCGGCATCACGCCTCACCTCCGTCGAGGGGCGTGGCCCCTCCCCCGCCGCCGAACTCGTAGCGAGCCACGAGGGGCTCGCCGGGGGCTGCCGGGTCGTCGCGCTCCACGCAGACGAAGACGCACGTCACCCGCTCGAAGCCCTCGCGGAGCAGGACCCCCGCGTAGAACTCCGCCTGCATGGCATGACGCTCGCGAACCTCGTCGGGCGAGAGGCCGGCGTCGCCGGTCTTGTAGTCGACGACGAGCGCGCGACTCCCCGCGGCGTCCGTGCAGAGAAGGTCGATGGCCCCCTCGAGGTGCTCGCCGTAGTCGGACTCCACCCGCTGGAAGAACGGGACCTCGGCGCGCGCGAGCGGCCACGAGAGCGCCTCGGCGCGAATCTTCGACCCCTCCCAGCGCGCGAGCGCCGCGCGCAGGCGCGCCGCGGCGCGCGGGGACAGGTTCCAGCGGCGGACCTGCGCGGTGACGCGGGCCTCGTCGGCGGCGCGCCCGGACTCGACCATGGCCTGGGCGAGCTCGTGGAAGGCGGAGCCCAGGTTGGTCGCCCGGTCGGCGTCCTCGGTCGAGGGGGCGCCCGCGGCCTCGGCCTCGCGCTCCTCGCGCGTGGGGAGGGCCCGGGGGGCGGCGTCGGCGTCGAGCAGGGCGTGCACGCTCGAGTAGCTGAAGACGCCCTCGCGGGCGCGCCAGGTCACGGGAGCGCCGGGGCGCGCGGCGGCGTCCTGCTCGTAGAGGTCGAAGGCGCCCGCGCCCCCGGGCGCCGGGCCCGCCGCGGCGTCGGTCCCCAGGCGGGCGAGCGCGGAGGGATCGGCCGGCAGCTCCCCGTCGAAGCCGGGGAGCGTCCCGGCCGAGTCCGCGACGACGGGCGCGCCCGCGCCGCTCCCCTGGCGCTCGACCGTGACGCAGCGCAGGCGCGCCGGCGCGGAGCCGCCGTAGTCGACCTCCCGGACGCCCGGCTCGGGGTCCCAGTCGCCGCCCGAGAGGGCGCGGAGCGCGGAGGCGGCGAGCGCCGAGGAGACGCCCCCCTTGCCCGACGCCGCGGAGACGCCCACCACGAGCGCCTCGCGGGCGCGGGTGAGGGCCACGTAGAGGAGCCGCGCGCGCTCCTGCGCCTCGGCGGCGTCGTCCGCCGCGCGCAGGGCGAGGTAGCGGGCGGCGAGCGGCAGGCTCCGCGAGCGGTCCGCGCTCTCCTCGAGCTCCTCGGGGTCGACGTCCGCGAGCTTGGGCGCCTCGGCCGGGCGGAGCACGAAGACGCGCCCGCCCCCGGCCGCGGGCCCCGAGGCGACCTGCGCGTCCCCGCGCGGGTTGCCCCAGCACTCCGCCACGGCGCACACCCCGAACTCGAGGCCCTTCGAGGCGTGCACCGTCATGACGCGCACGGTGCCCTCGCCTGCGTCCCCCTCGCCGCCCGCGAGCGAGGCGGGCGGGACCTTGGACGCCGCGAGCCAGAGGTCGAACTCCGTCGCGGCGCGCGCCGCGCCGAGGACAAGGTCGAAGGTGAGGTTGCGCACGTAGCGCACCGCGGCCAGGACGTTGGCCGCGCGGGCGAGCCCCTCGGCCCCGCCCGCCTCGAGGCGGGCGAGCCAGCCCGAGTCGCGCACCACGTCGGCGACGACGTCGGCCACGGGCCGGCGGCGCACGTCGTCGAGCGCGCGGGCGAGGACCTCGTGGGCGCGCGCCAGGCGTCCCGAGGGCACCGCGTCGCGATAGAACTCCATGTCGGCGAGGCCCCGGTCGATCGTGCGCTTGGTGGGGGCGTCGAGCTTGACCTGGGCGCGCGTCCCCAGCTCGCAGAAGTCGTTGGCGTCGAGGCCGAACATCTCGCTCGCGAGCAGGGGGAAGAGGCCCGACTGGGTGTCCGCGGGGTTGGCGAGGGCGTGGAGCAGCGCCCGCACCACCTTGACCTCGTCGGTGGAGGTGAACGTGGAGCCGCCCGTGACCACGCACTCCATCCCCCGCGCGCGGATGGCGTCGATGTAGGCGTCCGCATGCGTGGTGACCCCGAGGAGCAGCGCCATGTCCCCGGGGCGCTCGCCCGCGTCGCGGTACCGCGCGAGGGCGTCGGCCACCTGGGCCGCCATCGCGACCGTCTGATGGCGGGTCGCCCGACCGGCCCTGCCCTGTCCCGCGCAGACCTCGATGTCGATGCGCGGCAGGTCGCGGGCGCGATAGCGGTCCTCGCGCGCGGGGTTCGCGTCGAGGTGCATGAAGTCGGGCATGGCGCCCTGGCCCGCCGCGCCCCCGGTGCACACGCGCTCCACGAGCGCGAGCACGTCCGCGTGGCTGCGGTAGTTGGTGTCGAGCCTGACCACGTTCCTCTCGTCCACCTGGGCCCCGCGCCCGCGGAAGACGCCCACGTCCGCGCCGCGGAAGCGGTAGATCGACTGCTGGGCGTCGCCCACCGTGCAGAGGTGGCGGGCGTCGCTGCCCGAGAGGAGGCCGATGAGCTCGAGCTGCATCTCGTCGGTGTCCTGGAACTCGTCGACCATCACGAGCCTGAAGCGCCCCGCGTACGCGCGGCGCACCTCCTCGTGGTCGCGCACGGCGAGAAGGGCGAGGCGCACGAGGTCGTCGTTGTCCAGGCAGGCCTGGTCGAGCTTGAGCTCGTCATAGCGGGCGCGGACCCTGCGGGCGAGCTCGAGCAGTCCGCCTGCGAGCGGGGCCACCCGCGCGAACTCGACCTCGGCCCGGGCGAGGGCGAGCGCGGACTTTGCCGCGGCGACCTCGGCCTTGATCGCGCCGCGCGCCTGCGGCAGGGAGACCTCGGAGAGCGCGGCGGATACGGCCTCCGGGGTGAGCTCCGCGGGGGACGCCCCCTCCAGGCGGCGCAGCGCCTCGAGGGAGGGCCCCACCTTCGCGGCTGCCGCGGCGGTGAGCCGGAGGGCGCCGAGCTCCTCGACGCGCATGGCCAGCTCGCGGACCGCGTCGGCGACCGCGCCGGGGTCGCAGGGCGCCGGCGCGAGGTCGTCGAGCCCGCCCGGGAGCGACCCGCCCTCCCGCACGAGGCGCTCGACGAGGCCCATCGCCCCGGTGTAGCCGCTCTGGGGCGCGTAGGTCCCGAGCTCGAACTCGGCGAAGACGGGCGCGAGGGCGGCCTCGGAGCGCGCGGCGCGCATGACGTCGTCCATGGCGCGGTCGAAGAGCGCCGCCTGGCGGGAGTCCGCGATGACCGAGAAGGACGGGTCGAGCCCGAGGTCGAGCGCATGGCGGGAGAGGATCCGCCGGCACATGCCGTGGATCGTGGATATCCAGGCCTCGTCCACCGCGAGCGCCGCCTCCCCCATGCCCGCGCGGCGCAGCGTGGAGCGCACGCGCTCCTTGATCTCGCGCGCGGCGGCCTCGGTGAAGGTGATCACGAGCACCTGGTCGAGCCCGTCGAGGAAGGGGGCTCCCCCCGCGCCCGAGCCCGGCGAGAGCGCCCAGGCCACGCGCTGCGTGAGGGTGAAGGTCTTGCCCGAGCCCGCGCCCGCCTCGACGAAGAGCGGCTCGTCCAGGGTCTCGGCGATCTTGCGCTGGCGCTCGTTCAGGCAGGAGAGGTCGATCGTCGGCGTCAGGTCCTTCTCGCTCACTTCCCGAGCCTCCTCTCGCAGTTGAGCACCGGGCAGAAGAGGCACGCGTCCGCATCGACCGGCGCGGCCTCGATGTCCCCGGCGAGCATGCGGGAGATCGCGGCCGCGACGGCCTCCTCGCAGGAGTCGAGCAGGGCCTCCATGCCGCCCTCCCCCGCCCGGCCGAATCCCTCCGCCCGCGGGACGCAGACCCGCTCGAGGCGCGAGGCCGACGGCGCACGGCCCCCGAAGACGTTGTCCGCGATGTTCTCGTCCACGGCGCCGGCGAGCGCGTGGCCACCCTTGGTGCAGAGATAGACCGCGGCGCGCACGGTGAGGCCGGGGAAGGCCCGGCGCACCACCTGGCCGTAGATGAGCGACTGCACGCGCCGGGGGAGCGCGGGCGCGCCGGGCGCGGGGCCGCCCTTGGGGAAGACGTCGTACTCCCGCGCGAAGCCCACGTCGGACTTGTGCTTGTAGTCGATCACCACCGCCTGGCCATGGGCGTCCACGTCCACGCGGTCGATCGTGCCGGTGAGGCGCACCCCGGCGTACTCCACCTCCGCGCCGCCGCGGCCGAACCCCCACTCGAAGAGGCGCGGCTCGAAGCCCTCGAGGAGGCCCGCCTCGTAGTCGAGCAGCGTCGCGAGGTCGCGCCTGAGGCCTCGCAGCTGCCCGGCCTGCTGCGCGCTGTGGGCGACGAGCGCCTGCGGCAGCGGGCGGGGCCGCTTGCGCCCCATGAGCTGGTACTGGTGGGAGAGGTGCGCGTCGAACTCCTCCTCGAGGACGGCGCGGGCGCGCTCGAGCTCCTCGGGCGAGCGCGGGGCCGACCCGGGGACGCGCTCGGCGGGCGCCCCCTGCGCGAGGGAGACGAGCTCCTCGACGCGCGCGCGGTACTCGTCCGACTGCGTCGCGTCCGGGGACGCCGCGCGCAGGTCCTCGAGCACGTGCGCGCCCATCTGGCGCTCGAGCGCCCGGGCGAGCAGGTCGCGGTGGGTGACCTCGAGGACGCGGTGCGCGAAGGTGCCCATCTCGGCCCCGGTGAAGCCGGCGTCGGCGTCGCGCAGGCGGAGGCGCCGCAGGCTGAACCACTTGTAGGGGCACTCGAGGTAGGTCTCTATCTGGGAGGCGGAGAGGAGCGGGCGGGCCTCCTCGGCGGGGATGCCCTCGGGCGGGGGCGAGACGAGCGGGCGGCGCGCGTCGTCGATGCGGCCCGCGGGGGCGGGCGTCTCGGAGCCGACGCGGGCGGGGGCGCGGCCGGTCGTCGCGGCGTTCTCCCCCACGGGCGTCTCAGACCCCGAGGCCACAGACGACGCGCCCAGGGCGGCGCGCAGGTCCTCCGCGCCCGCGTCCGCCGCCAGGCCGTAGCACGCGAGGAGCTCGGTCAGCATGACGGACGGGTACGCGGGGCGCCCGTCGGCGCCGAAGAGCGGCCGCTCGAGCACCACGCGGCGGCGCGCGGCGCGCAGGGTCGCGAGGAAGGCGTCGCGGGCGGCGCGCAGGGCGTCCGAGCGCCGCTCGACGCGATAGGCCTCGAGCAGTGCCGAGGCGACGTCGTCGGCGACGGGTATCGCGGACTCCGTGGAGGTCTGGCCGAGAAGGACCAGCGCGTCGACGGAGCCGGGCGCGAGCGACGCCGCGGCGGACGGGGACATGACCCGAGCCACGCAGGACGCGCCCGGGACCGCCCGCTCGAGGCGCATCGTGGCGGGCTGGGCCTCGAGCGCGGCCTCGGCGACGGAGACGAGCTCCGCGAGGGGGACGGCGCCCGGCTCCGCGGGGTCGGCGGTGAGCCCGAGCTCCTTCAGGCACTTGGCGGCGCCCAGGACGGCCGAGAGCACGGACGACGCCTCGGGGGCCAGAGGCGAGGCGTCGTCCGCCCCCTGCACGTACGACGAGAGGAGCTTGGACGCCGCGGAGCCGAGCCTGCCGCGCGTGAGCTCGCGCGTGGCGGCGGCGACCTGCGGCGAGACGTCCCGCTCGGACGAGAGCTGGTCGAGCAGCGCGGCGGGCGCGAGCAGGCGGTTGGAGCGCCAGGAGGCGTCGAGCGCGCGGGCGCGGGAGGCGTCGACGTGGGAGACCTCCGAGAGGAGGAAGTCCGAGAGCTCGCGCGGCGGCCACCAGGACATGTCGGCGAGCGCCACGCGCACGCCGCCCTCGACCGGCGTGGGCGCGGGCCAGGAGGCGGCGAGCTCGGACAGGCGCGCGACCGAGCGGACGAGCTCGAGGTAGGCGCGGCCGCACTCGGTCCTGGTAACGGGGACGGAGAGCTGCGCCCGCACCGAGACGCCCCGGGCGCAGAGGCGGCCCGAGAGGTCGCGCCACGCGGCGGCGGGGTCGGGCGCCACGACGGCCACCTCGGACGCGCCCTCCCGCGCGAGGCGCCCGACCTCGCGGGCCACGAGCTCGGCGCGCGCCGACGGGCCGGCGGGCAGCAGCACGCGCACGGCGCCCCCCGGCCGGCACGGGCCCGCGTCGGCCCGGAAGAGCGAGGCGAGAAGGGCGTCGAGCTCCCCCTCGCGCGCGACCGGCCCGGCCATGGCCGTCGCGCGGGACTCGGAGACGTCGGCGCCGCGCTCCCCCGCGAGGCGGGCGAGCTCGGCCGCGAGCGCCTCGCGCCCGGCGAGCGCCGGGCTGGCGGCCTCCAGGGACACGAGCGTCACCGCCCCTCGCGCCGCGAGCCCGGCGACAAGCTCGCGCGCGGCGCGGGGCATCTCGGAGAACCCGGCGACGACCACCGGGGGCACCGCCGCCCCCGCGTCATGGAGCAGGTCGGCGAGGCCCGCCATGACCTCGCACTCCTCGACGAGGCCCGCGGCGGCGAGCTCCGCCCGGTAGGCTCCGAGCAGGCCCACGAGCGCGCGCTCCGCCGCGCTCGCCCCCTCGGCGGCATCGGCGTCGAGCATCCAGGGAAGGCCGCGCCGAGCGAGGCGTGCGAGGAGCGCGGAGGTGCCCGGGGACGGACGCGGGGAGCCGCCCGGCAGATCGGCCGCGCGAGCGAGGACGCGCGAGCAGAGGACCTCGCGCGAGACGGCGTCGACGACGCGGCGACCGTCCCCCCAGACCTCCCAGCGCTCCTGGGCCCAGGCGGAGGGGGTGGTGACGGTGACGCCGAGAGCGAGCCCGCGCCCCGCGAGCGAGCGCTGCGCGTCGAGCGCCTGGGCGAAGCTCGGGACGAGCAGCGCCGCGCGCCCGCGCTCCGCGAGCGCCCCTCTCAGCGCCCTCTCGACGGCGGCGCCGACGAGGGCCTCCTCGGTTGTTCTCACGACATGCAGCGACATGCGATCCTCACGACGCGACGGTTCTTCTCGCCTGAAATCGTACCGCAGGGCGTGGACGGAAAAGCGGTCACGCACCGTCGCCGATGCGGGCGAGGACCATCCGGTAGCCGCCCGCGGGGCCGTTGAGGCACTTGGAGACGCGCGAGACCGTCGTCGACGAGGCGCCGGTCGCATGCGAGACGTCGACATAGGAGGCGCCGGCCGAGAGCATCGACGCGACCTCGAGCCGCTGGGAGAGGTCGTCTATCTCGCGCGCGGTGCAGAGGTCCGCGAGAAACGCGCGCGCCTCCTCGGGCGTCGAAAGCGAGCAGAGCGCGGAGAGGAGCCGCGCTACCTCGTTCTTCTCGACGTTCCCTGCGCCCCGCTCGGCCATCCCGCTCCCCTCTCGTCCGCGTCCGGGAATACTTTAGCGTAATAAAGCAATCTGGCAAGTGGAATCTCGGGGTCGCCCCCTCTCGCGTTTGCTCGTGCAAACGTCACGGGCTCAGAGGGGCCCGAAGCGAGAAGAACCTGCATTTTTGCAGATCAGAGCCTATGTTTGCTTTTCGGGCGGCCTCCATCTCACCCGAGTTTGCTCGTGCAAACGCGGGAGGACGGCGCATGAAAAAACGGCCGGCGCCCTGAGGCGTCGGCCGTCGCGGTCACGCTGCGACAGACGGCTACACGCGGCTCACGAACTTGCCGGTGCGGGTGTCCACCTTGATGCGCTCGCCCTGGTTGAGGTACATCGGGACCTGGATCACGGCGCCGGTCTCGATGGTGGCGGGCTTGGTGCCGCCCTGGACGGTGTCGCCCTTGAAGCCGGGGTCGGTCTCGGTGATCTCGGCCTCGATGAACATCGGGGGCTCAACGCCGAGAAGCTCGGTGTCGGCGTAGAGGAGCTGGGCGTTGTCGTTCTCCTTGAACCACTTGGCGTTGTCGCCGATGAAGTCGGTGGGCAGCTCGACCTGCTCGTAGGTCTCGTTGTCCATGAAGTAGTAGGTGTCGCCGTCGTTGTAGAGGTACTGCATCTCCTTGGTGATGAGCTGCACGTTCTCGAACTTGGTGCCGGCGTTGCAGGTCTGGTCGATCACGCGGCCGCTCTTGAGGTCGCGGATCTTGTAGCGGACGAAGGCGCCGCCCTTGCCGGGCTTGACGTGCTGGAACTCGACGATCGTGTAGTACTTGTCGTTGATCTTGAGGCCCATGCCGTTCTTGAAGTCTGCGGTGCTGATGGTTGCCACGTGTGCTCTTTTCCCTCTATGCCCCTGCGGGGCGCGTACATACGGCACTGTATTCTATCACGCGCGCGGCGCGGCCATCAAAATGCCACCGGCGTCAGGCGTGCGCCACTGTGCCACTTCTGCCACTGGCGTCAGGTTTGTTTGGCACGCACATGGGGCGTGCCAAACAAACCTGACGCCAGTGGCACAGTGGCGCACCTCAGCCGCGGCGGGTGATGCGACGCCAGAGGCCGCGCACGCCCGCCGAGACGACGTCGAAGAAGTTGAGCGAGCGCACGACCTTCTCGTTGCCCACGTGGTCGCGGATGGCGCGCAGCGTGGCGTGGTTGTTGCGCGTGGAGAACGCGTAGTGGCCGTTCTGCTTGGTGAAGATCGCGAAGCGCGGGATGAGCCTGCCGCCGAACATCACCGAGGCGGCCACGTGGTCGATCTGGTCCCAGGGGATCTGGATGTAGTCCTCGACGTTCTTCTCGTTGTAGTACTCGAACGCGCGGTCCCCCACCATGACGTTGCCATAGGAGGAGAGACCCGAGAAGGACGACGCGGGCGTCGTGAGCTCGACCTTGGTGTTCTGAGACTGGGCCATCGTGGAAGCTCCTCTCGGTGGTACAAGAGCGGGGCCGCGCCCCGGAAGGTCATTGTGACACTTCCTGCGGGACGCGGCCCCGAGAAGTCGGGCCTGGGCCTGAGGCTTAGAGCAGGCCGATGAGGTGACCCACGATGCCGATGGCGAACATGCCGATGATGATGGCGATCGGGGAGACCTTCTTCTTGAGGAGCCAGCAGCACAGCAGCGTCACGCCCACGGCGGCGAGGCCGGGGATGAGGCTGTCGAGGTTGGCCTGGAGCGTGGTGACCTTCTCGACCTCGAGGCCGGTGGCGCCGAGCGAGCTGAAGCTGCTCAGGGCGTCGTGGATGGCCTGGGCGACGCCCGAGGCGTCGGCCGTGGCCTGGATGGCCGACCAGTCGATGTAGGCGCCCTCGGACTGCGTGACGGTGGAGACCGTCGGCGCGAAGGAGATGGACACCCAGCGCTGGACCAGGCCGCCGATGACGAACATGCCGAGGATGGAGGCGCCCTCGGTGATCTTGCCCATCAGGCCGCCGGAGAGGTCCTTGGTGATGGAGGTGCCGAGCTGGTAGCCGAACTCCTGGGTGTACCACATGAACGCCAGGCGCATGACGTTCCACACCACGAAGAAGAGAATCGGGCCGAGGATGGAGCCGCCCATCGCGAGCGAGGCGCCGAGGGCGCCGAGCAGCGGGCGGGCGGTGAACCAGAAGACGGGGTCGCCGACGCCGGCGAGCGGGCCCATCATGCCGACCTTCACGCCCTGGATGGCGGTGTCGTCGACGGGCGCGCCGTTGGCGCGGTCCTCCTCGAGGGCGAGCGTGACGCCGATGACGGGGGACGACACGTACGGGTGCGTGTTGTAGAACTCCATGTGACGCTTGAGCGCCGCGACCTGGTCATCCTTGTTGGTGTAGAGCTTCTTGATGGCCGGGATCATGGAGTAGCACCAGCCGCCGTTCTGCATGCGCTCGTAGTTCCAGGAGCCCTGGAGGAACTGGTGGCGCCACCAGACGGAGATGCGGTCCTTCTGGGACAGCTTGATCTTGTTCTCTGCCATGTGTACTCTCCTCCCTTCCTACTCGTAGTCGTCCAGGATGTCGCCGAGCGGGTCGCCCGAGCCGACGGCGCCGGCACCGGACTTGGCGACGTCCTTGAGGCCCAGGTAGATGAGGGCCAGGGAGACGCCGATGACGCCGAGGGCGATGAGGGTGAGCTGGGAGATGGCGGCGAGGCAGAAGCCGAGCGCGAAGAACGGCCAGACCTCGTTGGTCGCCATCATGTTGATGACCATGGCGTAGCCGACCGCGGCGACCATGCCGCCGCCGATCGTCATGCCCTCGTTGAGCCAGGCGGGCATCATGTTGAGGGCGCCCATGACGGCGTCAGACGGGATGAAGCAGAGGGCCGCGGCCGGGATGGCGATGCGGACGCCCTGCATGCAGATGGCGATGATCTGCCAGATCTCGATGGCGGCGAAGTTGCCCTGCGCGGCGGCGCCGTCCTGGATGTGGACGACGGGGATGGCGAGGGTACGGACGATCATCGTCAGGAACAGGCCGGCCACGGACAGCGGCACGGCGACGGCAATGGCCGTGGAGATGGCCGTGGCCTGGTCGGAGCCGCCGTTGATGGCGATGACCATGAGGATGGCGGAGGCCACCGACGCGAGGGCCGCGTCAGGGGCGACGGCGGCGCCGACGTTGGCCCAGCCGAGGGCCATCATCTGCAGGGTGCCGCCGAGGATGATACCAGCCTCGAGGTGGCCGCTCACCAGACCGATGAGCGTGCAGGCCACGAGCGGCTGGTGGAACTGCCACTGGTCAAGGACGCCTTCCATGCCGGCGAGGAAGGCAACGATGACAATCAGAATGATTGTGAATACCGACATGTTTCCCTCCTTCTTATGCCTGTGCGGCCAGCTCGGACTTGGCCTTGTTCATCATGCTGTCGAAGTTCTCGGGCGAGTCCGCCGGGACCTTGCGGACGTCGAACTTGATGCCCTTGGCAGCGAGCTTCTCGATGGTGTCGTAGTCGTTCTGGTCCATGGCGATTGCCTGGGTGACGACGACCTTGCCGACGGAGTGGGCCATCGAGCCGAGGTTGACCTCCTTGATGTCCACGCCTCCCTCGACGCACGCGAGAAGGTCCTGCGGGTTCTCGAAGAGCAGCATCGCCTTGGTGGCGCCGAAGCGCGGGTCCTTGGCGACCTCGATCATCTTCTTGATCGGGATGACGTGGGCCTTGACTCCCGGAGGCGCGGCCTGCTGGATCATCGTCTTGCGCAGCTCGTCGTGGGCGACGCCGTCGGAGACGACGATGATGCGGTCGGGGTTGGTCTGCTTGGTCCACGTGGTGGCAACCTGGCCGTGGAGCAGGCGGGTGTCGACGCGGCACATGACGAACTTGATGTGCCCGTCGCCGAGGACGGTGCCCTCGGGGATGGCTCCGGTCGGGGCGGACGCCGGGGCGGCAGCGGCCGCGGGCGCGGCCTCCGCGGGGGCGAGCTCCTCGGGCTTGATGCAGACGCCGGCCTTGGCCTCGGGATAGATGGCCTTGGCGACGTCCGCGGCGGTCTCGGCGCCCATGCGCTCGCCGTAGGCCGAGATGAGCATCGGCAGGTTCATCCCGCCGACGGCGACCCAGGTCGGGTGCTCCTCGAGGAGCAGGGAGACCTGGTTCCAGGGCGTGCCGCCCTGGAGGTCGACCAGGAACAGGACCTGATCCTGGTCGTCGAAGCCGGAGACAGCTTCGAGGATCTTCGCCCTGAGGTCATCTGGCCCCATGTCGGGCGTGAGCGTCACGGCGGCGACGTTCTCCTGAGGGCCGAAGATCATCTGGCCGGACATCTTGATGCCCTCGGCGAACGAGCCGTGACTGGCTAGAACAATGCTAACCACCGCTTACCTCCTTTTCCCAAACGCGGACTCTTACCGAACGGACAGTGCGTGCAGCATCGGGTTCCCCCCTGCACAGTTTCTCCCCCGTTGCTCCACGTACCGTCCATATTCTAGCAACTTGTGTGCATGCCGTGAAGATGTTTCGTTGACATTTCCTCGGCTAACGCGAGGGATGGCTCGTAGGCCGACGCCTATTGGGGCGCCTATTGGGGGACAGGCCCCTTTTAGGCAAGTCTTTCAAAGACTTGCCTAAAAGGGGCCTGTCCCCCAATAGGCGTCCCAAGGGCAGGTTCTTCTCGGCGGCTAGCCGACCACGACGAGGTCGTGGGTGGACTGGGTGAAGGGCTCGAAGCCGCCCTCGGTCACGAGGCCGAAGTCCTCGAGGCGGATGCCAAAGCGCCCGGGCAGGTAGATGCCCGGCTCGATGGTCACGACCGAGCCCGCGGGTACCGGGCGGTCCCAGAGGCGGTTGAAGTTGGGGCGCTCGTGGATCTGGAGGCCCACCCCGTGGCCGAGGCCGTGGCCGAAGAACTCGCCATAGCCCGCCTCGGAGATGACGTCGACGGCCACCTGGTGGACGTCGCGGCCGATCACGCCCGCGTGGACGGCGGCGGCGCAGGCCTCGTGGGCGCGACGCACGACGTCGTAGACGCGGCGCTGCTCGTCGGAGGGCTCCCCCACGCACACGGTGCGTGTCATGTCGGAATGGTAGTCGCAGGTGGCCGCGCCGTAGTCCATCACGATGAGGTCGCCGCGCTGGACGACGTAGGGGCCCGGCTGCGCGTGCGGGTTCGCGCCGTTTGCGCCCGCGGCGATGATCGTGCCGAAGGAGAGCGCGTCGGCGCCGTGGCTGAGCATGTAGTTCTCGAGCTCGACGCGAATCTCCTGCTCGGTCTGGCCGGCATGGATGAAGCCGCAGATGTGGTCGAAGGCGGCGTCGGTCACCCGCTGCGCGCGGCGCATGAGCTCGACCTCCTCGGCGTCCTTCACCATCCTGAGGTCGCAGATGTCGCCGTGCAGGCGCGGGGTGAGGCAGGCGACGGACGCGGCTGCGCAGGCGGCGTTGAACGCGTCGAAGAACGCGAGGTCGCAGGTGTCCTCCACGGCCACGACCCGGGCGCGGGCCTCGACGACGCGCGCGGCGGCCCAGGCGGCGGGGGCGACGGCCTCCTGGTCGATCTCCCACGCGCACCCCTCCCCGAGCCGCTCGCGGAACGTGTTGTAGTAGCGGGAGTCCGTGTGGAGCCAGAGGCGTCCCGCGGTGACGACAGCCGTGTGGGCCACCTCGTCGTCGAAGGTGCGCTCGGCCCCGGTGAGCCAGCGCAGGTCGGGGTTGTTGCGCAGGATGACCGCGTCGTAGCCGCGCTCCACCATGAGGGAGCGGAGGCGCTCCACGCGTGCGGCGCATGCCGTGCTGTCTGCCATGTTCTTCTCCTTACGTGTTTGTCGTTCGTGCCGCGCGGGGCGCGGCGGGAGGTGCCGAGTGGGGCGCGGGCGCGCCCCGGGGCCGTCAGACGGGACGCGAGGCGCACCAGGCGGCCACGTGCTCGGCGAGAAGGTCGTCGGACACCATGGAGAGGCGCACCCGACCGAGCGAGCGTGGCAGCGCGAGCATGAAGCGGTTGGTGCGGCGGTAGCGCTCCTCGCGCATGGCGGCGAGAAGGGCGTCCGGGTCCACGGGCGCCTCGACGGTGCCGAGCCCGAGGCGCTCGAGCAGCTCGTCCTGCGTGAACATGTCGTCGATCGAGAGCTGGTCCTGCGCGGCGGAGAGGCGCGCGGCGAAGCGCATCCCGTCCGCGATCAGGGTCGAGCCGGGGACCTCGGGGCCGAGGAGGGCGCGCAGCGGGCGGGCGAGGTCCATCGCGTACGCGATGGACTGGCGGGTGGAGACCGCCGTGGACGAGACGACCCTGCCCCGGCTCTTGACCGAGTCGAGGAGCTGCGTGAGCGTTGCGGCCACATCCCCTGCGACGAGGTCGTCCGTGGCGTCCCACAGCCGCTCGAAGGCCTTGTTCGAGTCGCACGTCGCCGTCTGCGCCATGAGGGCGAAGGAGAGGCGGGCGGGCTCGCCGGCGGGGTCGAGGTCGAAGAGGTCGATGTCGACGATGGAGAAGCGCGCCGAGCCGTCCTGGGTCACCATGCGCGGGAGGCCGGGCAGGTCGAGCGCGCGGGGCGTCGCCCCGGCGACGATGGCGCTCGCGGCGTCGAGCGGGACCTCGGCGAGCGACGTGCCCCCGCACCACGACGAGCACGCGAAGGACGCCACGGAGAGCGCCTCGTAGCCGCCCACGGCGACGACGAGGTCGTCGGAGGTGATGCGCTCCTCGGCGAGAAGGGCGTCGAGCGCCTGCACGCGCGCGAGGTCGCACGCTCCGGCGGGCATCTCGAGCCGTCGCACCGAGAAGCCCTCGTCGGAGAGGTCGCGGTGGAGCCCCTCGAGGAGGGCCGCCGGCGCGCCCGGCTCGCTGACGAGCGCGCAGGAGTGGGGCTTCCCGACGACCGAGCGCAGGTCGTGCGCGACGCTCGATGAGATGCCGAGGCCCCCTCGCACGTCCATCGAGCCCCCGCGCAGCGTCACCCACTGGCGCTGACGGCGAATCTCGGGCGCCGCCGCCGCGGCCTCGGGCGCGGCTGCGGCCTCGGCCTCGGGCGTCTCCGCCGCTGCGGCCTCGAGCGTCTCCGCCGCTGCGGCCTCGTTCTCGCTCATAAGAGCCCCCTCTCCCAGAGCAGCTGCGCCGCGGCATGGGCGACCTGCTCGAAGGTCCTGTTCCTGATGTCGATGGTGACGTCCGCCGCGGCCTCGTAGAGCGGCCGGCGGTGGCGGTACACCAGCTCGGCATGCTCGGCCGAGCCGAGGTCCGGACGACGCTCGGGGCAGCGAATCTGCCTGAGCGAGTCGGCGAGGTCGCCGTCAAGGTACACGACGACCCCCATCTCGTGCATGAGCGAGCAGTTCTCCTGCCGCTCGACAATGCCTCCGCCGCAGCTCACGAGCAGCGACTTCCTGCCCGCGAGCCGCCGCAGCTCGGTGGTCTCCGCGTCGCGGAACGCCTCCTCGCCGTCCTGCTCGAAGATTTCCGCGACCGACCTGCCGAGCCTGCGCTCGACGAGACGGTCGGTGTCGACGTACGGGCGGTGGAAGAGCGCGCCGAGGTTGCGGGCGAGGGTCGACTTGCCCGCGCCGAGAAACCCGACGAAGAAGATGTGGTCACAACCCTCGTGAACGACGTATCCCCCACCCTGTGCCAGCACCGAACCTCCCTTGCATAACGTGCCGCCCTCGATTCTAGCAGGAGCCGCGAGACGCCCGCCAGGTTTCCTGACGAGCACGCGCACTCAGATGCGGAACTGAGTACGGTGCGGCACGCAAATCCGGAACTGAGTGCCGGACGGCGCGGGAAGCGATGCTCAGATGCGGAACTGAGTGCCCTCCGGCTCCGGGTCGGCGCTCAAATGCGGAACTGAGTGCGGGCCGGCGTCGTGGTTGGCACGCAGAGCGGGAACCGGGTACGGGCAAGTGCGCAAATCCGGAATGTGGCCCCTAACGAGAAGCATAGCCCCTGAGTTTCTGTCCGGTCGCCGGCGTACGCTCGCAGCGAGGGGCACGACGGCGTAGGGAGGTCGCGATGGCGAGCATGACGGGCAGGGACGTGGCGGCG